>JAADGO010000071.1 GCA_013152355.1 Chlorobiota bacterium | reverse complement strand
AATCGCTATAACCCGATGGCTTTCCACTTGAGTTGTTAATTGTATTAAAGTCAACTAATGTAACACTGGTTTGATATGAAGTATTACCATACGAAGTGCAATAAATTAACCCATCTGTAACGGTTACATTATCAATCCAATGAGTTTCTGCAGTCGAACTATTCCTAAAAATAACTCTTATCTCAAGAGTACTTCCACTCAAACCGGAAACTGTGTACGTACCGCTGCCAAAGTCATCATATTCAGAGGCAAATGTTATCCAGGAGCCTCCATTTAACCTATATTGGAATAGAATATAATCGCTACCTTCCATAATGCCAATCTCTCCGGCATCTATTGAGATAGAGACAGCTGTATAACCTGAAATGTTAATTGATTCTGAGAGCCAACTATACTCAGCATCGAGATTGTTGCCTCGAAATGAGTTTGACCTTACTTCAAAATACCTTGAACCGGTTGGCGACCCACTTATTGTCCACTTATTTCCGGTTCCAACTGTTGTTCCGTCCGGATAAGTGAAGTCTTCGCTCCAAATCTGAGCCGTACTACTCCAAACTGAGAATATGAAGAAAAAAGCTAAAAAAAGTGTTTTGATAGTTTTGATAAATTTATTTGATTTTAAGGCAAAGCGGTTGCCGGCAAAAACAGGTATACCCATTATGCTCAGTACTGCCTCTTGATAAAATTGCCTTTTCATCAAATGAGTACTATTCGTTAGTTACTAAAAATAAATTGTAGATTATAAAATAATCTAAGCGTCCTGTAACTACCAAAGATAGTAAAAATCTTTACAGAAATATATGTTTTACAGTTGTTTATGTATTCGTAGAATACTTTCATAAAAATTAATTTTAGATAGTTAAACCTTTTAAAATATATGTTAGATAGAATATGGAATAAATATTATATTGACTGTAACGTACAGTCTTGAAGTGTTTTATGTCGGTATTGGAAATGTTGGGGAAAGTTGTTTCTGCGATGAGGCTAACAATTCCTTCACGATAGGTTGTAAATAATAATGAATTTATTTTCTCTGGAGTGTTCCAAAGAATAGTATGTATAAGATAGTTACGCAATGAAAATACAATAAACCCCTTATACTTAAAACAACAATTTAAATAGCACCATTTTACCAGGCTTCGTTGAAGCTGGTTGAGCATTGTCCCAAACATATTCCTACAATAGTTTATTAAAAATGCATATAATATTGTTTTGAAAGACGGGGTTGCGGTTTATATTTTTAACATAAACATGTTGATAAGGTAGCTTCTTAGAGGTGCTTTCCTTTGTTGCCATACATGATAAGCATGTTTTAGTATCCTTGCAGGATATTAACCGGTGTTATTGTTGGTAAACTCCATTTATTTATTGCTGATATAAATCTGTAAATGAGGTTGTGTCCCCCAGTGTGTTATGTTAATAATATTTCATGGATTCATGATCCTCTAAAGTTGTTTTGATTTATTTTTTCAGCAGTGTTAATTTAGCTTTTCTTATGTTAAATATCTATATCGCGGCTAATGAGTAGCTTAAATAAATGAATAATATAAGTTTTCATTATTTTTTCAATATTTAGTTGTTGCAACTAATTTTTTTATTCAATCATTAGAGAAAGACTATTTTATATTATGTTTTATTGATTGTATAGCTGCTATTGGGGTTCTAATTTCATTTGGAATAATTATTAACAGTAATTGATGATTTTTAATTTTATGTTTATTAAATTTGACTTATTCAAATAAAAAATACCATAATGAGTTTATCAAGAAGGAAATTCTTAAGGAATACCACATTTAATGCTGCTGCGCTTGCAAGTATACCTGCTATTGTTTCGTCCTGCATTTCATCAGAAGAGAAAAAGGCACACACTTTTAATCCGGGTGATATTATCCTTTTCCAGGGGGATTCGATTACAGATGCCGGGAGGGAGAAAGAACGTGAGCTGCCCAACAATAGCAGTTCTTTTGGCCCGGGATATGCTTTTATTGCAGCTTCCGGGTTATTGAATAGTAATCCGGAGGAAGGCCTGATTATTTACAACAGGGGGATTAGCGGCAATAAGGTTTTTCAACTGGCCGAGCGGTGGGAAAAAGACTGCCTTGATCTGAAGCCAAATGTTTTAAGTATATTAATCGGGGTAAACGATTACTGGCATACGCGTAAACATGGGTATGAAGGTACTGTTGAGACTTTTGAGAACGACCTCAGGGCATTGCTCAAGCGGACAAAAAAGGGATTACCCGGTATCAGGCTGGTTATTTGCCAGCCGTTTATTCTGACAAATACCGATGGTGTTGATGAAACATGGGTAGAGCCCTTTAAGGCATATCAGGATGTAGTTGCAAAAATTGCCACAGAATTTGATGCCGTTTGGGTTCCTTTCCAGGAAGCTTTTAATGAAGCCGTAAAATATGCCCCTGAAAAATACTGGACAATTGATGGCGTACACCCTTCAATGGCCGGTTGCCAGCTGATGGCACAAGCATGGCTGAAAGCAGTTGTGGGCTAGTGTCAAGTCAAACATAAAAAGACTACTTAAAATTGCCATCGCTCACCCTTAAATTCTTCCCTAAAGGGAACAACCCAGGCGCGAAGGGTTTCCCCTCTGGGGGCTAGGGGTATCGAGGGGATGCGACATAGTTTACTTGACTCGACACTAGTGGATTATTCAAACTTAACAGGCTTCCTTTTTATCCAGTTTCCCCTGGTAAAATCAGGGAAGTATTGAGGCGAACTGCCTTGTGCAATAGATGCTTCAGAGAGTGGAGTAACTGAACTCCATGCCGCTGCATCGTAAACATCAAGTACCGGTTGCCTTTGTTCTTTAACTGCATTGATGAATTCACGGGTTACAAAGAAGTCCATCCCCCCGTGGCCCGAGCCGGCTGCTTGTTCTTCATATTTCTTCCACAGCGGGTGGTCGTACTTATCCTGCCATGCCTTGAATTCGCTCCATTTATGCTCTTCGCTTATGCCTTCTACATAAATCCGGCGGTGGTCTGAATCAAAATCGGTGATCCCATCAGTCCCCTGTACACTGAAATTCAGGGAATAAGGACGTGGTAAATTGCAATCATGGGTAACAATAATTGTTTCGCCATTGGCTGTTTTTATTGTTGAGGTGATTACATCGCCTTGTTTCCATGGCAGCCTTGCGTATGGGTGGTTGACACCCCCTTTTTCTTCAACATAATCTTTAAGCCCAACGGCTTTCGATGCTGTTGAGGTCAGGTACAAAAGGCGGTTTCCACGGTTGATGTCCAGCATTTTAGCAATTGGCCCTAAACCATGGGTAGGGTAATTATCTGCATTTCTTTTTAATGAATGCAGAGTCCTCCACCTGGCTTCTCCGGTTGCACCTTTCCCAAATTTAAGAGGGTCGTTAAATTTTATATTCAACAGGCTGTGCCTGTATCCGCACCTGGCGTGTACAATTTCGCCAAATACCCCTTGTTTTACCATGTTCAGTACAGCCATTACATCACGGCGGTAATTTACATTCTCCAGTATCATACAAGGCATTCCGGTTTCTTCCGAGGTATTAACAAGGTCCCAGCACTCTTCAATGGTGTTGGCTGCCGAGACTTCTACTGCTGCATATTTCCCGGCTTTCATGGTGGCTACTGCCATTCTGGTATGCCAAAGCCAGGGTGTGGCAATAATTACGCCGTCAATATCATCGCGTTGCAACATTTTTTCAAATGCATATTCTCCGTCTGAATAAGCTTCAGCTTCAGGTTTTCCGAGCTCAGCCAGTATTTTCCGGGTTTTCGTTACGGCAATGGGGTCAATATCGCAAAAGGCAGTAATTTTAACTCCTTCGGTCATAGCGGCTCTTCTGAGGTGTCCTCTTCCTCGCCCGCCAACACCAATAAAGGCAATATTCACTTCCCCATCCTTTATTTTTTTCGATAATCCGGCTTTAGATATCTGCGGGGTTAAAATCATACCTGCTCCTGCGGCGGTGGCAGTTCTTAGGAATGTACGCCTATTTGTTGTATTCATAATTTGTGAGTTTTATAAAATTATAAAGTCAGGTTTCATAAGGTTCTTATTTGTTTTATGAGACCTTCTGTGTAAACATATAATTTTATTCTGAAAGATTAATGGATTTTGTTTAAATTTTTCAGGTACTATTTTAATCAAAAATAAGGGAATGTTAGTTAGAGGCTGTTTAAAAATAGCTTTTAAAAGGGTGGGTTTTTAAGTATCCATAAGTTTATCTATGTCGCGCCGTTCTTTTTTTGTTGGGCGCCCTGCCCCTTTGTCCCTGCTATGCCACAGCATATTTTTTTGTATTTCCATTATTTCCAGTTCTTCCTTAGGGGTGATGTCTTCAACAAAATCGGGGACAAGCTTTGCCGACATCCGCTTCCCGGAAAGCCCCAGTACTTTATAAGTCCTGGCAACAGGGGTTTTCCTGACCTTTACAATATCATTTAGATTTACTGCCCGTGAAGGTTTTACCGGTAAGCCGCCTATTGTTACATGGCCTTTCCGGCATGCTTCGGAGGCCAGGCTACGGGTTTTAAATACCCTCACCGCCCATAACCATTTGTCGACCCTTACACTTTCAGCCATTATTTACGTTTGTTGTATATATTCATGGTTCGCTCGATGCCGATGGTGCCAAATGCCTGGATTATCTCAATACAGGTATCGATTTTAACGGGGAGCTCTTTTGCTTCTTCTTTTGACCAGTTGCTCAAAACATAATCGACCTGGAAGCCTGAATGGAAGTTGTCCCCTATACCAAACCTTAGCCGGGCATAATCATTCCGCCCCAGTACATTGTTAATATCCTCCAGCCCGTTATGCCCTCCTGCGCCACCTTTTGCCCTTATCCTGATGGTGCCAAAAGGTAAAGCAATGTCGTCAACCAATACCAGTAACTTATCAATTGGGATTTTCTCTTTTTGCAACCAATAATTTACCGCCCGGCCACTTAAGTTCATATAAGTGGTTGGTTTCAATAATATAAAGCTGCGGGCTTTATATTTATACCCGGCCACAAATCCGTAACGCTTATCCCTAAAAGTAATATTGGACGCATCTGCAAGAGCGTCCAATATTTTAAAGCCGATATTGTGGCGTGTGTTTTCGTATTCTTTTCCTATGTTACCTAAACCGGCAATAAGGTATTTCAAAATATTTGTTTTTGTTACTAATTATTAAGAGTTTTCAGTAGTTTCAGATGCTTCTTTTTCTTCGGTGCCTTCTTCTTCAGTCTCATCAGTTGTCATTGCAGCCATTGCAGCCCTTGTTATGTTCACTGAAACAACAACATTCGATTTATTATCAAGGAACTCTATATTTTTGAATGACAAATCTTCAACCTTGACACTGTCGCCTAAAGCCAGGTCTTCAACGTTAATCTCTATTGTATCCGGTAAATCTTTTGCAAAAGCTTTTACTTTTAATTTACGTAAGTTCGATTTCAGTTTACCTCCCTGTTTAATGCCTTTAGCCAATCCGTTCGTTTGAACCGGGATTTCAATTTTTATAGGCTTGTCGTCTCTTACAATAAGAAAATCGATATGCAGGATTTGTTCTTCAACAGGATGCCATTGTATATCCTGCATTATTGCTTTGTATACTTTACCGTCAATATCAACATCCAGCAGGTAAACGCTAGGTGTGTAAACTATTTTCCTAAACTCATTAAAAGGTGCATAAAAATGGATAGGCTTGTCGCCACCATACAATACGCAAGGCACATTGCCTTCTGACCTTAGTTTCTTTGTATCTTTTTTCCCAACAGCTTCCCGTTGTTTGCCTTTAATAACTACTGATTTCATTTCGTTGAATTTAATTTAAAATTATGGTACTCAGTCCTTCCCTACATTTAACGGGGAAGGAAAGCATGCATAATTACTATGCCGGCTTTTCGAAAAAAGCGGTGCAAATATAACAATTACCTGTAATATAATGAACTAATCGATTGATTTTTATAGACTCTTTCAATGGCTTCGCCAAAAGCACCGGCTACCGACAGGTATTTGATTTTTGGCGATTTGTTTTTAGTAATTATTGAATCGGTAAAATACACCTCTTTCAGTGCCGAATCTTCAATTCTTTCAATAGCCGGCCCTGAAAGCACTCCGTGTGCGGCAAATGCCCTTACGCTTCTTGCCCCTTTCTCCATCATCAGGTTTGCAGCCTTGGTAATTGTACCTGCTGTGTCAATTATATCATCTACAATAATTACATCTTTATCTTCCACATCGCCAATTACCGTCATGCTTCCTACTATATTAGCTTTAATCCTCAATTTGTGGCAGATCACCATTTCGGTACCCAGCATTTTAGCATAGGTATTGGCTCGTTTGGTGCCACCGACATCCGGCGAGGCAATCACAATATTGTCGAGCCCCATTTTACTGATAAATGGGATGAAAATAACCGAAGCAAACAAGTGGTCAACGGGGACATCGAAGAAACCCTGTATCTGGTCGGCATGGAGGTCCATGGTAATAATCCTGTCCACTCCGGCTTTCGAAAGCAGGTCGGCCATTAGTTTAGCACCAATTGAAACCCTTGGTTTATCTTTCCTGTCTTGCCGGGCATACCCAAAATATGGGATTACCGCAATAATTTTATAGGCACTTGCACGCTTGGCAGCATCAATCATTAACAACAACTCCATCAAATTATCAGAAGGAGGAGGTGTAGACTGGACGATAAACACATGGGAGCCTCTGATGGTTTCCTCATAACATGGTTCAAACTCCCCATCAGAAAAAACAGGGCATGATGACTCTCCCAGGTCAACGCCCAGGCTATCGCAAATTTTCTCTGTAAGATACCGCGTACCCCTACACGAGAATATTTTTAAAGGGTGGAACTTCTTTCCCATTTTATTTTATTTGTTTTATTGACGTTGTTTCGGAATTACCGCAAAGGTAAAAAACTTTAATTATTGAGGATTCTTTTATACAGCCTCTAAGTCTTATTTTTATTAATTTTTTCTATATAACTTAGGATTTCATCTTTCCCGACAGCCTTTTCAGCTGATGATATAAACCATTTTGGCATTTCCTCCCATTTTTCATCCATCTTCTCAATATACCTGTTTACATTGGCTTCCGGTTCGCCGGGTTTTAGTTTATCGGCTTTTGTAAAAATTATTGCAAACGGCACTCCGTTTATACCCAGCCACTCCATAAATTCCAGGTCTGCCGGCAAAGGTTCGCGCCGGATGTCGATCAAAACAAACAGGCAGTACAGGTTCTCCCTATTCAGGATATAATTACGAATGAATTTTTCCCATTTTTTCTTTTCAGATATAGGCACTTTAGCATACCCATAGCCGGGCAGGTCGACAAGGTACCACGATTCGTTGATAATAAAATGGTTTATAAGGCGTGTTTTCCCCGGTTTACCCGAAATTTTTGCCAACGACCGACTTTTGGTAAGCATATTTATCAATGATGATTTGCCTACATTCGACCGCCCTATAAATGCATATTCAGGGATGGTTGGAGCAGGGCACTTTTTTATATTTGTATTGCTGATTACAAACCGTGCTTGCTTAATTTCCATGCTTGCAGATTAAATTTTTTATTTAAGGGTTTTCCCTGATATAGACTTCAAGTGTTTTTACCTTTTTACCCAATGGTTTAAGGAAAATCGAATTGAAGCTTGCCGGGATTAAAACTGTTTCCCCTTTTTTTACCAACTCTGAACCATTGTCGTACTGAATTGAAAATTCACCTTCCAGACAAATATAAATAATAAAGGAGTCCAGTTCAACATATTCTTTTTCTATTTTTTTGTCAAATTCAATAATATTGGTTGTAAAATAGGGGCAGGAGATAATTTCAGACGAGGCATTTGGCCGGACGGAGTACTCTGTTTTGTACTTCCCGTAATATTTAAAGTCAATTGCATCAAGGGCAAGGGCGGTATGTAATTCTCTTACGTTGCCGTTAGCATCTTTCCTGCCAAAATCATAAATCCGGTAGGTAACATCCGATGTTTGTTGTATTTCGGTTAATAAAATACCTTTCCCGATGGCATGTACCCTGCCGGCAGGTATAAAAAAGGCATCGCCCGGCTTAACCCGTTCATAATTCAGGATACTATCCAGGGTTCCACTCTCCAGGCTTTCCAGGTATTTACCCTTATCCATTTCCCTGTTGAACCCCGAAATCAGCTCCGACCCCTCATCGGCATCAATCACATACCACATTTCTGTTTTGCCGTATGCACTGTGGCGTTGTTTTGCCATTTCGTTGCCCGGGTGTACCTGAATAGACAAATCCTGGTGTGCGTCAATAAATTTAACCAGTAGCGGGAACTGAAGCCCAAACTTATCGTAATTTTTTTCGCCTACAAGGTCGCCCATATAAATTTCAATCAGCTCTTCAATATTGTTCCCGGCAAGGAAACCATTGGTAACAACAGAAATATAACCATCATACCCGGAAATCTCCCAACTTTCGCCACAGTTAGGAATTTCCCCGAAGTCTTTATTCAGGATGGTCTTTATTTTTTCGCCACCCCAAATTTTATCAAGGTAAAAAGGTTTGAATTTTAAAGGGTATAATCCACTCATATCTTATAAATAATCAATAACTAAATGATCTCCTGATACTGCATTTCCATGGGTAAAGATACAGGCTAAAACTCATAATCTACCGCTGCCCGCTCGCTGGTTGTTTCTTTTATCCGTTCAACAACCTTCAGGTGCTCGGGGTGTACACGGTACTTATCCAGGTCTTCAAACGACTTAAAATGAGAAATGAGCGCAATGTCATAACTTTTAGCCTCTAACTGATAATTTAAACCGACTTCAATGTACTCAACTACCTTTGTTTTCTCTTTAAGCCCTTCCAGCAAACTTTTTAATTCCTGAATAATTACTTCTTTTTTTTGGGGAGGGTATTCTTTTAACTTAAAAAGCACAATATGGTTTACCATAACTTTTTATTTATTTGTATATTGTGAACATTACGCTGCGAAAATAATATAAATTTAGTTCCTCGCAGGCATGTTTTTTTTTGAGAGCCCCTTTATGATAAAAAAACTTAACAATTGACCGGCCGGAGGATGTTGGTAACAGGTATAGCCGGGATGCCGGCTCAGGGAAAGCAACTGTTATAAATTGAATATTAATAAAAAATTCTTAATACCATGTTAAGTAATTTAGATACTGAAGAAATATTGTTCCTCGATATTGAGACCATCCCGCAAGCCCCCGATTTTAATAAACTTCCTGAAAAGTGGCAGGCCCTTTGGGAAAAGAAAATACAATACCAGGCCAATGATGGCCAAACGCCGGAGTCGCTTTACGAACGTGCCGGGATTTATGCTGAGTTTGGGCGGATAGTTTGTATCTCTGCCGGGTATATTTTCCAGAAAAAAGGGGAGCTTTTTTTCCGGGTAAAATCGTTTCACCACAACGATGAAAAAAAGTTGCTAAATGATTTTAGTAATGCACTCGATAAATTTGCCCGTGCAGGTAAAAAACGCCTTTGTGCCCACAACGGGCAGGAGTTTGACTTCCCCTACATTGCCCGCCGCATGTTGGTCAACGGGTTAAGGTTGCCAAAAATCCTCGATATTGCCGGTGCTAAGCCATGGGAAGTGAAAGAGCAACTGATCGATACCCTTCAGTTATGGAAATTTGGCGACTACAAACATTATACTTCCCTGTCGCTGCTTTGCGAACTGTTTGATATCCCCACTCCCAAAGATGATATTGACGGCAGCCAGGTAGCCAAAGTTTATTACCAGGACGGAGGCCTTGACCGGATTATCCGGTATTGCGAAAAAGATACGCTGGCTGTTGCCAACCTCCTGCTTCGCTACAAAGGGGAGGGGGTTATCCTCGAAGAAAATATGGAAATAGTTTGACTTACAGCCTTTAGTGTTTAGTGAGGGCTTCACTTTAAGTGAAACCCTCACTCCTGATGCAGTGGGGCAACCGTTTAATTGGTTGTCCGTTTTCCGCAATAATTTGTAGGCAAAGCACTAATATCCCTACCTAAACCGCCGTTATTTGTTGTATACCCATTTTGCTAACCGCATATTTAGGGACCTGAAACCAGAACCTTTTTGTTATCTCGTATGTTAATATTGATTAGAGAACAATGAAACAGATTATTAGGGTGGCCTTAATTGGCTGAAAAAAACAAATATCATTAATAATATATAACATGAAAAAGATGACAATAAATGATGCTGTCAGATTAATCGCAGGGATTTTTATTATTACTTCTTTGGCATTGGGGTATTATCTCAATGAAGCGTGGTACTTATTTACAGTTTTTGTAGGGTTGAATCTTATCCAATCGAGTTTTACCAAGTGGTGCCTGGTGGAAAAAATCCTTAAGAAAGCAGGAATGAAGACAATGGATGACGATTGTAATTGCTAAGCTGAGATACAGGTGCTTAGTTGTT
>JAADGO010000060.1 GCA_013152355.1 Chlorobiota bacterium | reverse complement strand
TTATTCTCAATAATCAGGTTTTTATCCGTTGGGATATTAACTGTGTAGTCAATTGTAAAGTTCTTGCGGCTTTTAAAATCATTGTCGATACTGGTTTCCGCTTTTACTTTATTCCCGCTTTTGGAGAAATTAATGTCGATAAATTGCAGCATTTTATTTGCCCTGCTTTCGCTGGAAGCTTCAACCGTTACAATTACATCCACAGTGACTTCGCTGCCTCCGTTGTTGTTCACCCTGACTTCGCCGTATTTATTGACAATTTGCATTGTTTGGATACTGTTTGCAGGCCACGACTCGTGGTACTCTTTTACGGCGTCAATGTTTACTGCATTCGCAATAAAAGATGCGAATAATAAAAATGTGGCCAGTAAATTAAATTTCGGTTTCATCTTTTGTATTATTTATCGTTTTGACTTCTTTTAATTTGCCGATTATCATGTTTATAATATTTAACTTGGTTTGGTAATATTCCAGCATGGCATTGATTACCCTTTCATCATACGGGTTGGCATTTAGTTCTTCCTGTAGCTCAGAGTACCGCTGGTCGAATTCTTTCAGGTTGTTTTGCATCATTTTATTATCTTCTTCGGTGAGCAAGCCTGCATTATACATCTGCTCCCATTGGGTTAAGTCTGTGCTTATTGCATTTGTGTAATAGGCCTCGACTTCGGAATACTCCCGGGAAACTGCGCTTAATGTTGTTATTTGCTTATGTGCCGGCGAGAAATAAATGATTGCCTGGTTGACGGCAAGGAATGTAAATACCGCAACAGCAGCCACCTTCCATACTATTCTGAAGATACTGTTTTTTTGCTTCGACTGCTTTGCCAGTTTTGCCTCAAACCGTTCAAAGTGCCCTTCCATTGGTTCGGAATTATTCAGTTGCTTCAGGTTATTTAGAATAAATTCCTCTATGCTATCTCTTTTTTTATACATCTTTTTTTATTTATGCCTTTCCTGTGCTTAATATCCTGTATACAATATCCACTTTTCAGTTATAAGAAAAAATTTCGTTGTTTTTCAAACTATCCCGCAATTTATTTTTTGCCCTGAGTAATTGAGTCCTTGATGCCGAGTTGCTTATCCCCAGTATTTCGCTGATCTCTTCGTGTGTATACCCTTCAATCAGGTAAAGGCTTAAAACTGCCCTGTACCCATCGGGAAGGTTGGCTATAGCCTTTTTTATGGCTGTCACATCAACTTTTATGTCCATCTGGCAATCCTCTGCAACGTGCTTATGCTCATCGATCTCTTCAAACCTGACTTTCCGTTTCTTTAAAGCATCCAAAGAGTGGTTAACCACAATTTTTTTTAGCCACGCCCCAAAACTTACCTCTCCTTTATAGCTGTCAATCTTTTTAAAAGCTTTCAGGAATGCTTCCTGCATAATATCCTCAGCTTCCAATTTATCGTTCACAATACGTAAGCTTACATTAAACATTGGCTTATAGTACAGTTTGTAAAGCTGGTACTGTGCTTTTTGTTCGCCCGCTTTGCAGCGGTTGATAATTTCCTGATGGATGTTTTTATAAAGCGGATCCAAGTTTTCTTATTTTCTGATACAATGACGGCATCTCAGTGTAAAATGTTGCACGGCGTAAAATAAAAAAGTGGTTGCCATATTTCAAACACTTTTTTAATCAGGTAATGTCAATTCATATTGTAATAATGTACCAGTTTTTGAAGGTTGTCCAGCCTGGTTGCTTTAATCTTATTTTTTTTTATAAAAGCCTTAACCGAAGGCGAAAGGATTGTTTCCAGGTCCTTTTTCCCGGATACTTTTTGGGCTAAACCGTCTTCTAACTTAATATAGTATTCGTCCGGCTGCCTCTTGAATGTGGGAGGTGCAGATTTTTTATAATCTGCCGCTGGCCGGGCTTCACTGAATATTACCTTATGCCTGACCAGTAAAGAGGCTTTGCCCTCTTCAATAACCTTAAAAAAAGTCTTATATGTCCTGTCTCCTTTGGAGTAAGGGAGGTATTTGTATTTTGAGCTGCCAATCATCAGGTGGTTAATAATCCCCCTGTTGTAGAGGGCTAAGATTTCGCCATCCTTGGTCTGGTACTCAATGTCGTCATTGTAAATATTCAGCCTAAGCGGTATATTTTCGTATTTCGTATTGTTAATAGTCACTAAAAAACCATTAGTAAATTCCTCATTTTCATAAGGCGAGCCTTTGATACCCTCTTCGTTTAGTTCATCTTTCACCTCTACTTTTGCAAAGTAGTTGAGCCCGGCCAGTTCGTTGATATTGCCAATCATATAGTCTTGTGCATCAGTATTAAAGGGGAATATGTAGATTGCAATAAAGAAAAATAGGTTAATGTATTTCATAACTATTGATTTATTATAGCAGGTTGAAAATATATTGCACAATAAATTTAGTCATAAAAAAGTATTATTTTAAAATTTTTGCAAAGTTAAGTGCCCCGCCTGTGTTGTTTTGACATTTCCCCCAATTGCGTCCAAAAGTTTATTTCCCCTGCGTGGCTGAATGTGTAGCCCAATCGGGGAAAACCCCCATATCAATACCAAATACCAGGCTTCCCCAATAGTACATTATAAGTGTTGCAATAACAATCCCTGCCAGGTTAAGTATAAAACCAGTGCGCACCATGTCTTTTATTCTCAGGTGGTTGGTCCCGAAAACTATAGCGTTGGGCGGTGTTGCAACCGGGAGCATAAATGCCAGTGAGGCAGCCAGTGTAGCAGGTACCATTAGCAATAAAGGATTCACTTTTATGCTGACAGCCAGTCCTGCCAGGATGGGCAGTATCATTTCGGTTGTTGCAGTATTCGAGGTCAACTCTGTAAGTAATGACATAAAGGTAACAATAACCAGTGTTAATACAATCGGGTGTACATTGGCCAGCCCCGCAAGTTGCCCGCCAAACCAAAGCGAAAGGCCCGAATCAACAAACCCTTTGGCAAGGGCAAAGCCTCCGCCAAAAAGAAGCACAATGTGCCATGGGATTTTGTTAGCCGTTTCCCAGTCCATTATTTGTGACCCTTTTTTATTTTTTGAAGGGATAATAAACAGGATCAGAGCAATGAAAATAGCCACTGTCCCGTCATTTATATATTCAGGGGTTTTTAGTAATGTCGACCAGCCCGGCAATACAAACGATTGGATTGTAATGCCTTTCCTGAAAATCCATAAGAAAGCCAGCGTCAGGAATAGCGTGAAGACAATCTTTTCTTCGTATTTAGCTTTCCCCAATAGCTTGTATTCATCCCTGAATTCATCCCTGCCCAGGCTACCCCATCCTTGTTTGGGTTTATACATGAAGTATAATAATAACCAGGCCATTACAAAGAGAAGGATGCTGACAGGTAGTGCAAAAACCAGCCATTCGGCAAATGAAATCTCAGGGATTTCAGGAAAGATAATACCAATAATCCTTACAAACGACAGGTTGGGAGGTGTGCCTACAAGTGTTGCAATGCCTCCAATAGATGCAGAGTAGGCTATGCCTAACAAAAGCCCTATGGAGTACCTGGCAACTTTTTGTTTCCCCAGGTTTTCTTCCAGTTTCAATATAATCGACATGGCAATCGGTATCATCATCATTGCTGTTGCAGTGTTCGACATCCACATCGACAGGAATGATGTGGCCAGCATGAACCCCATTAATATCCTCCCGGGGCTAATGCCAAAAAAGATCAGTATTTTTAAGGCAATGCGTTTGTGCAGGTTCCACCGCTCCATGGCAAGCGCAATTAAGAAGCCCCCGATAAACAGGAATATGAGGTGGTTGAAATACATTGCTGAAATAGTTTTCCCGTCAACTACGCCAAACAAAGGGAATAATGCCACCGGCAAGAGTGCGGTGGCTGCCAGCGGGATAGCCTCGGTAACCCACCAGATTGCCATCAACAGGGCTATGGCGAAGGTATATGTTACTTTGGTGTTGTCAGGGTCGAGATTGCCAAAGAGGATAACCAGCAGGCTTATCAATGGGGCAATTATTAATGAAAGATTTTTGACTTTTGATCTTTTAATGTTAACAGCCTTCGGCATAGGTAGCAAGTTTATAGTTTTGAATAAGGAAATACTAAAATTCAGACGAGATTTTTAGTCCAAACTAGCATTTGCCTCTAACCAACTAAGTATTCAGTTTTTTTGAAATTTTTACCTGCCAGCTTATTTCAGGCTGTTTATGAACCCTGTGACATTTTTCTCAATCCGGGCAGTGACATCGGAAAGGTCTGACTTTATAAATTTGTCGCCTGTGATATTTTCGAAAAGTTCGATGTAACGGTTGCTAACCGAGTTTACAAACTCCTCATCCATCTCTGGCATCTGTTGCCCTTCTTTGCCCTGGAAACCATTCTCAATTAACCACTGGCGTACAAATTCTTTCGAAAGCTGCTTTTGATTTTCCCCTTTTGCCAGCCTTTCTTCGTAGCCATCGGCGTAAAAGTAGCGCGATGAGTCGGGGGTGTGGATTTCATCGATTAAATATATTTTCCCGTCTTTTTTCCCAAATTCATATTTTGTATCTACCAGTATCAGCCCTTTTTCGGCAGCTATCTCCGTTCCGCGCTGAAACAGTTTACGTGTATATTCTTCAAGCTGCTCGTATTCTTCTTTGCTAACTATGCCCTGGGCAAGAATCTCTTCCCTGGAAATATCTTCATCGTGGCCTTCGGTAGCTTTGGTAGTAGGGGTAAGGATGGGCTCCGGGAATTTTTGGTGTTCAACCATCCCCCCGGGCATTGGTATACCGCAAAGCGTACGTTTACCGGAACGGTATTCGCGCCAGGCGTGCCCTGTTAAATACCCCCGGATTACCATTTCGACCTTGTAGGGCTCACAATGGTGGCCAACCGTTACGTTAGCATCAGGAGTGGCAATCTTCCAGTTAGGTACGATGTCGGCAGTTGCATCTAAAAATTTCGATGCAATTTGGTTCAATACCTGCCCTTTAAAAGGGATTCCCTTGGGTAGCACAACATCAAATGCCGAAATACGGTCGGAAACAACCATTACTAAGAATTCATCGTTAATGTTGTAAACATCCCTTACTTTTCCGTGGTAAACACTCTTTTGGCCTTCAAAATTGAAATCTGTTTTAGTTAATGCGTTATTCATTATTATTTGGTTTATAAGTTTTTTCCTTTAATTCCTTGTTGCAACTCAGTGGCTACTGCGACTACTCACCACCTTTGCCCTTCTCCTTTGTTTTATCTTCAGCCCGATGTTTTTCCTTTTCATTGTAATATAAATCATAAGCCTCTACAATATCCCTCACCAGCCTGTGCCTTACAATATCCTTTTTGTTAAATTTTACTATTGAGATAGATTTAACGTTTCCTAAAATTTTCATTGCATGCAGCAGCCCCGAATTGCTTCGGCTTGGTAAATCTATTTGTGTAACATCGCCCGTAATAATGAATTTTGTATTTAACCCCATCCTGGTTAAAAACATCTTAAGCTGGTTAATTGTTGTATTTTGGGCTTCGTCTAAAATAACAAAGGCATTACTCAACGTGCGCCCGCGCATAAATGCCAGCGGAGCAATCTGTATGGTTCCGTCTTTTATATACTCTTCAAGCTTTTTTGCCGGGATCATATCCATTAACGCATCATATAACGGTTGCAGGTAGGGGTCTATTTTTTCTTTTAGGTCGCCCGGCAGGAATCCCAGCCTTTCGCCCGCTTCAACCGCCGGCCGGCTTAAGATAATTCGTTTAATTTCACGGTTTTTGAGGGCTCTTACGGCTAATGCGATAGCCGTGTAGGTCTTCCCTGTCCCGGCAGGGCCAATGGCAAAAATCATATCGTTTTTTTGCGCCTCTTCAATTAAAACCCGTTGATTGGGGGTGCGGGCACGGATAGGCTTCCCATTGTTGCCAAAAACCAGAATGTCTTTTTCTTCGGCAGTGCTTCCGTTTAATACTACCGAATCGTCCATTAGAATCTGCCTGATAGTTTCCAGGGTCAGTATATTAAACTGGAGGTAATAGTCCAGGATAAGGTTAAACTTCTTTTCAAAATTAATGTTTTCCTTTTCCGTCCCCTTGATAAACAATGAATTACCTCTGGCAGCAATACTGATTTTTGGAAAAAAGGATTTAATTAAATCAATTTTTGAATTATTTACCCCATAAAATTCCAATGGGTCTATCCCCTCAAGAAAAATTTGCTTTTCCAAATAAACCTGTTTTTAAATACTCATACAAAATAAGTACTTTTTTAGAAATAGGGAATAGTGTATGCCCAGAAAGTCATACAAAATCGGTTTTTAGGGGCTGTCTAAATTTTATTTTCTTTCTTTTTTCAATTTAACTTTAAACAACTTCATAATTAACGACTTTAAAATGAAAATAAAATTTACCTGAATAATAAAAATAGATTTTTGTAACTTTGGAATATGAAATTGATTGATAGAAATATAGCCAGATTAAAAAGATTGTGTGCCAAATATAATGTTTCAAGACTATATGTATTTGGCTCTGCAAATACTGACCAGTTTAACGATGATAGTGATATTGACTTTCTTGTAACATTTAACTCCATTGACCTAGAAGAATACGCAGATAATTACTTCGACTTTAAATTCTCATTAGAAAAGATTTTTAAACGAAGAATTGATTTGCTTGAAGAAAAAGCTATCAGAAACCCATATTTAAAGCAATCCATTGACAACTCAAAAAAACTAATTTATGGATAACGAAATCAAGACCTGGCTTTTCGATATAGACACTGCTATTAATGAAATTGAAAGCTTCCTTGACGAAGGGAATAAAATATTTAAGAATTACAGAAAAGACATAAAAACAAAACGAGCTGTCGAACGAAATCTTGAAATTATTGGAGAAGCTGTTAAAAGAGTCCTGGAAAAAGAAAGATCTATCAAATTAACAAACGCACGAAAGATTATTGATACCAGGAATAGGATTATACATGGATATGATACTATTTCAGACGATGTAATATGGGGAATTATTATTAACCATTTGCCAAAGCTTAAAATAGAAATAGAAAAACTTTTAGGTTAAGAACAAAATACGACCGCCCAGTCGAGTAGGGCAACATAACCATGCTTCTTCAATCTGACAACTGTAATAGTAGTCCCAAAAATAGGGCTTTGGGCAATTGCCTGACCTCCCATGCACAGCAGCCTCCAATTATTCTTCCTCGTTTATTTTTTCTTTTTTCAAATAATTAATGATTTTAAATTCACCATGCATATTGTATACAGTGTTCCCTTCCTCAACCCAATGCTTAAACCCTCCTTTAAGGTCTACTGTTTTCATAAACCCCATTTCGTTTAATGCCAGGGCCGCCAATGAACTTCGGGCACCACTCCGGCAATACAACACTATATCGGCATCGGCTTGCCGGGTTAGCCCTAATATCCCGAATTCCAATTTTCCGCGGGGTATCCATAGCGCACCTCCTATATGCCCGGCCAAATACTCTTTCTCCGTCCTTACATCAATAAAGAA
>JAADGO010000054.1:386-9745 GCA_013152355.1 Chlorobiota bacterium | reverse complement strand
GCCCGCGCCAAATTTTCCTGCCACCGCTTTTTTGTGGCATAAAACCTGCTAATTTGCATAAAATCAAGTTAAGGAAGTTATAAATATTATTCGTATATTCGCGAACACGTTAGTTAACAAATATAGGAAAATAGAAATGAATTCTGACAAAATATTATTCAAACTACATGCGGAGGTTTGTAACTCAATGGGGCATCCAATCCGATTGGAAACAGTACACCACTTAAAAGAAGCCGAACTATCTTTTAGCGAAATAGCTGAATTAATTGGTGTTGGAAAATCGACACTTGCAAGGCATTTGTCATTAATGGTAAGCAATGGCATTATCATTCAAAGAAAAGAAGGGGTAAATGTTTACTATAAAATTGCCTCTCCTAAGATAACCACTGCTTGTGCTTTAATGCGTGAAGTACTAATTGAACGATTAAAAAGTAACATAGACATTATTTCTAATGTCGATTAAAAAATAATTTTATGAAAAAGTTTATGAATGAGATGATGGATAAAATGATGACTGGTATGATGAAACCGGAAGATATGCCTCCAATGATGGACAAAATGATGGACAATATGTTCTCTGAAATGACAGCAGACGACAGAATACAGTTTGTAAGCAATATGATGCCCAAATGTATAGAGATGATATTTTCTGAGATTGATGGTGATGCGAAAGTTAAACTTGCAAAAGAAATACTTAAAAAAATGATCTCAATACTCGAAGACATCATTACCAAAGAAGAAGCAACGAAACCTTAATATAAAGATTATGTGGACAGAACATTTTTGGATGGGTGGAATGTGGATTTTTCCATTCATTATGGTAATTGTAATGCTGTTTGTAGTTTTTATGGTTTTTGGCAGAGGAGGTTTCAGACCACCCTGGAATTACAATAACCAAGGTTATTACCAAAATAAACAAAATGAAACGCCTCTTGACATTCTTAAAAAGCGTTATGCTAATGGAGAAATCAGTAAAGAAGAATTTGATAAGATCAAAAAAGATATTTTATGAAAGGAGAAAGTTGCAATATTAATGATAAAAGAAAAAGCTGTTGTTCTCAATCTGATCAGATTGAGAATAAAAACCTAAAGGAACACTGGGATAATGTTTATAAAAATAGCCCCGAGGAAAAATTAGGTTGGTATGAAACAGACCTTAGTCCAACTTTGAGTCTTATCTCTAAGACAGATTTGAATAAAACTGCTCGAATCTTAAATGTAGGCGCAGGAAGTACAACGCTTATTGATGAACTTCTAAATATTGGTTATCCAAATCTAATAGCCACCGATTTAAGTGAAGTTGCATTAAATAAGTTAGAAAACAGACTTAGTACCGATAAAGTTAAATTCATTGTTGATGATTTAACTAATCCAACTAATTTAAAGAACATAGCACCAGTTGATTTATGGATAGACAGGGCTGTTCTCCATTTCTTCACGGAGAAAAACGAACAAGATATTTATTTTGACTTACTAAAGAACAAGGTAAAAAATAATGGTTTTGTGTTATTGGCTCAATTTAACCTAAATGGAGCAACAGTTTGTTCCGGTCTTCCCGTCCACAGATATAGCAAAAAGATGTTGATTGAAAAGCTTGGTTCTAATTTTGCATTAATAGACAGTTTTGATTATACCTATATAATGCCATCCAGAGCAGAAAGGCCTTATATTTATACGCTATTTAAGTTAATTAATTAAATTCAGGGCAATGAAAACAAGAATATTAATTACGATTATTGCACTAAGCCTGTTTACTACAACATTTGCCATTGCACAAAAAACGGCAGGTAAAGCAAATACAGAGGCAAAACAGGATAGCTCAATCAAAAGAGAATATGTTTCTATGTATTACAATGAAATTATCGATACCCCTTGTGAGCCTGTAATAGTTGACGGGAAAATATACAATGGCTGCTGCAAATTCACTTCCGGCCAGTTGAGGACGAATAAAAAAACACGTTATTCAACTGACCCGTTTTCAGGAGAAAAAGTAGATAAAGCAACAGCCTATATTGCACCAGACCCAAATAAAGAAAAAGGGGTTTTGTATTTTGAATCAAAAGAAAACTATAACAGATACTTTAAACAATTAAATTATGGGCAATACAGAAAGATCAAATAAGAAATGGCTTGGTGCAGGGGTGTTAGCAGCACTTGCTGCTTCATTGTGTTGTATTACTCCTATATTAGCAATATTAGGAGGCTTAGGCGGAGTTGCTTCTGCATTTTCCTGGTTAGAACCTTTTAGGCCTTATTTAATAGCATTAACTATTATTGTGCTTGGCATAGCATGGTACAAAAACCTAAAAACAAAAAGCTCCGGGGCTGACTGCGATTGCGAAGAAGGAAGCAAAGGTAAATTCATCAATTCAAGATTGTTTTTACTAATTATTACACTTATTGCTGCTTTGTTATTAGCATTCCCTTATTACTCTGGTATTTTTGTTCCTAAGCAAGAAGCCAAAGAAGTGTTAATTGTTAATGGGCAAGATTTGGTTAAAATGAAATTTACAATTAATGATATGGCCTGCTCTGCTTGTGAAGGGCATATTAATCATAATATCTCAGAACTTGAAGGAGTGGTGAATGTTGAGACATCTTATAAAGAAAAAGCAAGCATTGTGCTTTTTGACTCTACAAAAACAAGAATCAAGGATATTGAGAATGCTGTTGATAAAACAGGATACACAGTTTCTGATTATACAACAATGAAGGGGGATTAATTCCATAATACCAACTACCTTTGGAGATTTACTTTATTGTATGTAATGCTATACCAGGTCAACATCCCTTTTAATATACTTTGAATAATCTTTAATAATCGGTTTATATTCTTCATGGAATAGACTGGAAGAGATCATGAAATCGGCGGTAGACCTGTTTGATGCCGTTGGGATATTGTACAGCACTGCTATACGGAGCAGGGCTTTTACATCTACATCGTGTGGCTGGGGCTGCATTGGGTCCCAGAAAAAGATCAGTACATCAACTCCCCCTTCAGAGATCATAGCGCCTAACTGCTGGTCTCCCCCCAGGGGGCCTGATTTCAAACAAGTAACATGAGGAGGTATAGAGTTGTTTTCTTCACACTTCAGGCGGATTACTTCGTCAATTAATTTCCCTGTTGTCCCTGTACAAACCAGGTTGTGTGGGGCAAGCTCCTTCCAGTTCCACGATGCCCATTCAATAATATCTTTTTTGCGGTTGTCGTGTGCGACTAAACCTATTGTTTTCTTCTTTTTCATGGCAATATTTTTTATTTATTGTGTAAATAAAATATACACACCACAAAAATAACAAACAGGTGCTTTATCCAATCATTGTAGCCCCGTGGACAGAGGAAAATAATCATTTAATAAAGTTATGTAAAGATTCAACCCACTTTTTCACTCTGTCGTTGGTCAACCTGGCTTGATTCTCCTGGTCAAGTGCCAACCCTAAGAATTTACCATCCCTGACTGCTGCAGACGACTCAAAGGTATACCCTTCCGTAGAGGTCTCCCCCACTATCCTACCCCCTCTTTCTTCCAGTAATTTGGCTAAGATGCCTATACCGTCAACAAAATTTTCAGGATACCCTTCTTGGTCGCCCAATCCAAATATAGCAAATGTTTTCCCCTGTAAATCAAGGTCTTCCAATGCCGGCACAAACTCACTCCAATAATTGGGCAATTCACCGTCGAACCAGGTCGGGACCCCTAATATCATATTGTCGAAGCTCAAAAATTGTTCTTCGGTAATCGTTTCGGCATTTACCTTCTCTATCTTGCCTTTCCCAAAAGCATCGGCAATTATTTCTGCTACCAACCTGGTTTTATTCGAGTTGAAGCTATAGATAATACATGTTTTACTCATATCTATTCCTGATCAAATTAATAATTCAACAAATCCCTTGCAGCACTAACTATTTTTTCGGTATTTGGAAGTATTGCCCTTTCAAGGATACGATGGAAACCAACCGGGGTAAATGTAGACCCTACCCTGCGTACAGGCCCATCGAGCCACTCGAAGGCATCTTCCATGATTATTGAAGCTATTTCGCCACCAAACCCCCCATGTACTTTATCTTCATGCACAACGAGGGCTTTGTTGGTTTTTTTAATCGAATTAATAATTGCCTCCCTATCCAGGGGAATCAGCGACCTTAAGTCAATTACTTCAATACTAAACCCTTCTTTTTCAAGCTCTATAGCAGCTTCAATACACATGTGTGTTGTATTCCCATAGGTAACCACTGTAAGGCCGGACCCTTCCCTCCTTATCCTTGCTTTTCCAAATGGCACTTCAAAATCATCTGGTACGACAGTTGCTGCCCTTGGGTCCTGGTACAGTGCTTTTGGCTCCATAAACATGGTCAGCCCCCGCGAGCGGATGGCTGTCCGCAATAACCCGGCTGCATCATCGGCAAAGCTAGGGTAGGCAATCCTGACACCAGGTATGGAAACCAATGCCCCTTCTATATTTTGAGAATGGTACAGCCCGCCGCCAATATAGCCCCCTGAAGCAAGCCGTATGGTTACATTTGGGGTAAATTTGCCATTCGACCGCCAGTAATCATGGCTGGAATCGACATATTGTTCCATTGCGGGCCAAAAATAATCGGCAAATTCGGCACCTTCAACTACAATCCGTATTTTCTCATTATACCTCGACATACCATTGGCAGTACCCATAATAAAGTCTTCGGCAATAGGGGCATTAAACACCCGCTTAGGCCCAAATTCCTGCTGCAGTCCTTTCGACACATTGAATATGCCCCCTTTGTCTTTATTGCTCATATCCTGCCCCCAGATAAAGGTGTCGGGATTATGCCTGAACTCGGCTTTCAGTGTTTCGTTTAAGGCTGTTATCAACTTAATTTTTTCACCCTTTTCATTGTGTACCCCTTCCGGGTATTTTTTAGGTTTTACCGGGTCCGGGATCACAAAATCATATATGGTAGAAGGGTCTGGGTCGGGTGCTTTTAATGCTGCCCTATGAGCGGCTTTCACCTCTTTTTTCACACTTTCTTCTATTTCATGGAGTTCTTCCCCGGTAAATCTTTTGTAGCGTATTAAAAGCCTCCTGAATTTTGCCAACGGGTCGTACTCAATGACGTAATTCCGTTCTGTTTCGCTCCGGTACAATTCATGTTTGTCAGAATTTGAATGCGATTGTATCCGAATACAGTTAGCCTGCAATAGCACCGGCAAACTTTCGTCCAGTGCAAACCTTTTCGCTTCCGCCATGGCATTCATCGAATCAAATACGTCTTTACCATTGCAATGAATGATCCGTATATTTTTAAACCCGGTAAAATTATTCGCTACTTTCCGGTTTGCAGTCTGGTCTTTTTTAGGCACCGAAATACCATACCCATTATCCTGGATAACAAAGATAACGGGTAATTTCTCTTTATCGGCACCGTTAATTGCCTCATAAACAAAACCTTCGCTTAACGATGATTCCCCCTGGCTGCTAATAGCTACTGCTTTTTCACCGTAATACTTTATCGCCCTGGCAACCCCAACGGCATGAAGAGTATGGTTCCCTGTCAGTGATGAAACATTATGGATATTCCATTCGGGTTTTGCAAAATGGTTCGACATGTGCCTCCCCCCACTTGACGGGTCGGTTGCTTTTGAAATACCATTCAGGATAATCTCCTCAGGTTCCAGCCCTGAAGAAAGTGCCGTGAGCATGTCTCTGTAATAAAGGAATATATGGTCTTTATTTTTCTCAAAATACTGCCCCACTGCCAGTTGAATGCCATCATGCCCGGCATAAGGCGCATGGTATGACCACCCGATAGCCTGCTTTAAATAATTGGGGGCTTTTTCGTCAATAGCCCTGCCAATTGTCATTAATCGAAACCATTTCCCCAGGGTTTCCTTCTCAGTGCTTTTTATTGAATATATTTTTGGGACTTCTAAATTTTTCATCTCTACTGATTAGATTGTGCGGTTAATATCAAACTCTTCAAGAATATCAGCAATCCTCCTCAGGAATGCACCGCCAAGGGCGCCGTCAATTACCCTGTGGTCGTACGAAAGGGATAAAAACATTTTATGCCTGGCCACAATAGCATCGCCGGTTGGTGTTTCCATAACTGCAGGTTTTTTCTCAATGCTACCTGTGGCTAAAATGGCTACCTGTGGCTGATTGATAATAGGGGTGCCAATTAAATTACGGAACGACCCGAAATTGGTTATGGTAAATGTCCCATCCTGTACCTCTTCAGGCAAAAGCTTGTTGCCCCGGGCTGCATTTGCCAAACGGTTCAATTCTTTGGCCATGCCAACCAGGTTCCTCTGTTCCGAGTTTTTAATTACAGGCACAATAAGGTTTCCATCGGGTTTGGCTACGGCTATACCAATATTGATGTTTTTCTTTAAAATTATTTTATCGCCGTCAACCGATGAGTTAACCAATGGGAACTCAGACAATGCAAGGGCTACAGCTTCTATGAATACAGGCATATAAGTTATTTTCACCCCGTATTTCTGTTGGAAGGCCTCCTTGCTTTTATTCCTCCAGAACACCAGGTTAGTAACATCGGCTTCCACCACTGACGTTACATGAGGAGAAACCCTTTTCGACATCACCATGTGGTCGGCAATTAATTTGCGTACCCTGCCCATTTCTATTACCTGGTCGTTTGCACCAATAGACACCGGGATTTTAGCCGGCTCAGGTGGTATATTAAGTGGTTGTTGTTTCCCCGTTTTTTTATTTGCAATATATTCAAGGATATCTTTTTTCTGTACCCGCCCGTTACTACCAGAACCTTCTATTGACTCCAGTTCCTCAACTGAAATACCCTCTTTGTTGGCAATGGTCTTTACCAATGGGGAGTAAAACCTGTTTGAAAGCGGCCGTATATTTTTCACCGCCTCTCCTGTAGCAGGTACAACTGTTTTTTCTTTTGCTGCCTCTGATACAGAAGGCTGAGGCTGCCCTTTTGCTGCCTTGCCGGCATCCGGCACATCGCCTTCGCCTTCAAGCTCTACAATGGCAAGTAATTCGCCAACCGGTACAACAGCATCTTCAGGATACAAAATCTTTGTGATTACACCATCAACAGCTGATGGGATCTCAGAATCAACCTTATCAGTAGCTACTTCAAAAAGGATATCGTCTTCCTCAATTGTATCCCCCTCTTTCACAAACCATTTTGTAATTGTAGCCTCCAGGATACTTTCACCTAATTTCGGCATTATAATTTGAAACTGCGACATATTTTTCTCGTTTTAACCTATTATTGCTATTTGTACTTTAAAGAACAAACGTAAAGTTGAAATGTTCACATTGCAATTATTTAAAATTGCTTTATTGATTAATAAATTAAGCAATTTGTAACGAACCTCCAAATTAATATGATATAATACGTTATAGTATAAGATAGTATAAGATCGGGCAAAATACGCCATTCTCGTGAAGTTGGAATTGCAGCATCAAAAAAATAAAGGAGGCTATTTTTCCTAAGGGCTATTCGGCACCACCCATTTTTCATATTTAGATAATTTTAACTACCTAAACCATGTGATTTACAAATGTAAACCACCCAACAAGTTGCCATAATGTGATTATTGCGCTATGAATCATGCATTTTGATGATTGAAAGTATTGCTGTGTATAAATGTGAATGTTTGTACGAGTTACATTTGTAATTTATTAATAATAATGCCAGAAACAGAGTCAAAACCATGCCGGTTTAGGTATTCTTGTATCCCTTGAATAATTTTCAATGGTGTAAACGGGTCTTTAAAAATAGCCGTACCAACCTGTATTGCTGTAGCCCCGGCAAGCATAAACTCAATGGCATCCTGCGTATTCATGATGCCTCCTATGCCTATAACCGGTATTTTAACAGCCCTGGCTACCTGCCAAACCATCCTTAAAGCAATAGGTTTGATCGCAGGGCCGGAAAGCCCTCCGGTAATTGTTGATAATAAAGGGGTACGTTTCTCTGAATCAATTGCCATCCCCAGGAAGGTGTTCACCAATGAAACACTGTCGGCCCCCTGCCCTTCCACAGCCCTGGCAATCTCAGCAATATCGGTAACATTAGGCGATAGCTTGACTATCAATGTTTTATCGTATACTTTACGGACCTCCCTCACTACTGCTTCAGCCGAGGGGCAACTTATGCCAAATGCCATCCCCCCTTCTTTAACATTGGGGCAGGAAATATTCAGCTCAATGGCAGGGATTTTCCCCAGCTCATTTATTTTTTCAGTTAACTCAATGTATTCATCTATGGTCGAGCCATTTACATTAACTATCAGATGGGTGTCAATATCCTTAATCCTGGGGTATATAGTTTCAATGAAATAGTCGGCCCCTTTGTTTTGCAGCCCAACCGCATTCAGCATCCCGGAAGGGGTTTCGGCCATCCGGGGGTAGTCGTTCCCGGCACGGTTTCTCAGGGTAGTCCCTTTTAAAAAGATTGCCCCCAGCTCCGAAACATCATAAAAATCGGCTAGTTCTTCAGCAAAACCACAGGTGCCGGAAGCAGCCATAACCGGGTTTTTAAATTCCAGGTTCCCTATTTTAACCTTTAAATCTACCATTTTAACGAATTTATATTAAACACCGGGCCATCGGTGCACACACATAAATTACCTTTAACAGTGGGCTCGATACAGCACAGGCACACGCCAAAACCACAGGCCATCAGGTTTTCCAGCGAAACCTCGCAAAAAATGCCTTTTTCCTGTGCCATTTTGGCTACGGCCCTCATCATCGGGTCGGGGCCACAGGCATAAATCTTGTCGAACCCTGTTATTTCTTCGGCAAAAAGCGGGTGCTGCGTTACAAACCCCTTTACGCCTAATGAGCCGTCTTCGGTTGTAAAATGCGTTGCCCCGTACTGCCGGTAATCTTCAATACCAATATGGTCGCCGGCACTTTTCGCACCAATCAGGATATTGACATTTTCAGCTGGGGTATTGGCTGTTTTTGCTAAAAAAAGTATTGGAGCCACTCCACTCCCTCCTCCGATTAACAATATTTTATCAGCCCTTGCCGGCTGGCTGAAGCCTTTGCCTAACGGGTAAATTAAACTTATCGAACTCCCTGTTGCTGCCTCAGACAGTTTTTTAGAACCCTTACCCAAAATCTTCACTACCAGCCCCAGGGTATTATTCTCATAATCGACTTCGAAAATGGAAAACGGCCTGCGCAAAAAAACTTCGCTGGAATCGTTAATCCCCACATTTACAAATTGCCCTGGGTATATAGCAGGTAAAGGCTCAGGCGATAATAAACGTATTAAGTAGTTGGTGGCATTTAATGCCCTGTTTTCTATTACCAAAAAATCATTTACAGCCTTTTTCACTCTTAATTCCTTTTAGAAATTTTTAAAGTTAAAACGAAAA
>JAADGO010000054.1:0-380 GCA_013152355.1 Chlorobiota bacterium | reverse complement strand
GAAAAGCCCATTTAACTTTAAATAACTTCATATTCCGGGCACAAAGATAAATATTTTAGGCGCTTTCATTGCTAAACCGGCTAACAAGTTTAACCATGTATCTTTTTTCGTTGAATTCAGGTTTTGTGAATCACACACTTAAGTTTTAGACAGACATCGAATAGCCTGGTGTTATTCGGGGGCAGATGGAGAAGTTGTGGGGAAAAAAACTTTTCCAAAAAGACAAACACCCAATAAGAAATATCCAAATAAAGGGTAGGTGCCAATCAGAATTTTGAGTACCGGTGCGTCCCCCTACCCCGGTTTATAGGCCTTAAAGGTGTCGTCTGAATAAAATATTATTACTCTTTCAACATCCTTCTTACCCAATTCTTCAGCCT
>JAADGO010000215.1 GCA_013152355.1 Chlorobiota bacterium | reverse complement strand
GAATTCACTAGCATCCGAAAGTCTTAATTTTAAAAAGCCCTCAGAATCTCGTATTTTTGAGTTCGACAAAAAACTATATAAAATATGGGACTCTTCAGGCGGAACAAAAATAACAATAAACCCCTTATCAGGCAAATATTAGATTTAGTGCCCCGATGGATATTCGATAGTTGTGCCAACACCTACCAAACCGACAAAGGTTGCAGTAAATATAAAACATACGACCAATTTGTAGCATTAACTTTCGGACAGCTCAATAAGTGTCAGAGTTTGAATGATATATCCGCAGGAATAGGTGTAAGTGAAATATTTATCAGAGACCTAAAATTAAAACAAAGCCCCGCACGCTCGACCATGGGCGATGGCAACAAAAAGCGTGACTGGCACGTATTTGAGAGTTTGTATTATCGTCTGTTGAGCCACTACAAATCTGTATTAAAGAAACATCACAATACACATATCATAGAGGAGATTAAAGACAAAAGCATAAAACTTATAGATAGCTCAGTCATATCGTTATGTTTATCCATGTTTGACTGGGCAGAGTTTCGGACAGCTAAGGGAGGGATTAAATTACATACTGCATGGGATGATACATTAATGATCCCAGAGGTGGTCAATATCAGTGAAGCCAAAGTTCACGACCGATATGGACTAGAACAATTAATCTATCCGAAAGACACTATAATTGTTGAAGACAGGGCTTATTTTGATTTTGCATTAATGCTCAACAGGATAAAAGCGGAGAATGTATTTGTGACAAGGATAAAGAATAATACCAAATATGAAACTGTCGAAGAATTAGACTTGCCTGACAATACCGACCAAAATATCTTAAAGGACGAGATTATACGTTTAACCTCAGGCAGGGCAATAGAAACAGGCATCTCAGAACATAAATTAAGATTGGTGCACGTTTATAAAGAAGACGAAAACAAGGTAATAGCAATTATTACAAACCAATTGGACTGGGAGTACAATACCATCGCAGAATTGTACAAAAAACGATGGGATATTGAGTTGTTTTTCAAAGCAATAAAACAAAACCTACAGATAAGAACCTTTTGGGGCACGAGCGAGAATGCGGTAAAATCCCAGATATATATTGCATTGACCAGTTATTTACTCCTGGAATTAATAAAACGTACGATTGTTAAAAAAACAATAGCTTTTTCAAATTTGTCAGAAAAAATAAGATTTTGCTTGTATCACTATCTGTCACTGGATTATGTGTGCAATGAAGTTAGAGAAGGTGTCCGCAAGATTAACATGGACAAACAAAATGAAATTGTATTTGAGAACAACTTATTTTCCGGATAATTTATAATTTTACAACGTATTTATTGGAATACAGAGGTTTTTTAGGCATTTCCTAAAAAGTTTCGGATGCTAGTGACCCTTACTATAATAAAATTACCTGATGCAATTACTGCTGAATTATTATTCGTAAATTCGGCACTGTTTTTTTTTATAACTTTGATCAGGAGATTATACTTGCACCCTGAGTTTTCGTATAGTAAAGTTAGCAAACCTTTGGTGAAATAATGAAGGGGTTTCCTAAATTGCCTTATCTGTATTTATCTGTATGATATAATAACTTAATAATATAAAATTTTGCCTTATGAAAATCAAAAGAACCTATCTTTTCTTAGTCCTTTTAGCCTTTATCGGGACTAGTTGTAACAAAGCACAGAATGTTTTAACCGAAGACGAAAAAGCAGCAGGGTGGGAATTGCTTTTTGACGGGAATACCCTTAATGGCTGGAGAGATTATAATGGTAATGAACTGACCGGCCCCTGGGTAGTCGAAAAGGGCACCATCAAAGCCGAAGGGCATGGCAGCGATGCCAGTGGGTATATTGTAACAGGCAGGCAATATGAAAATTTCGTGCTTTCCTGGGACTGGAAGATATCCAAGGGGGGCAACAGTGGGTTGTTGTACCATGTATTTGAGAATCCGAAATTTGCAGTGCCTTATATAACAGGGCCCGAATACCAGTTGATCGATGATGCCAACTTCGCAGAACCCCTGGAAGAGTGGCAGAAATGTGGAGCCGACTATGCCATGTATTTACCCGACAAAGCTAAGCTTCATGTTAATCCGGCCGGGAAATGGAATAATTCGAAAATAGTATTCGACAATGGGCATGTGGAATATTGGATGAATGGGGAGAAAACTATCGAATTCGAAGCCTGGTCAGATGATTGGTTTGCCCGCAAAAATAGTGGCAAATGGGAAAATGCCCCTGAATATGGTTTGGCAACAAAAGGGGTAATTTGCTTGCAAGACCATGGATACCCGGCATGGTTCCGTAATATAAAAATCAGGGAATTGCCGAGGAAACCCATGAACGTGAAACTATTCAATGGTGTCGACCTTAAAGGATGGGACGTTTACGGCAGTGAATTATGGTATGTGGAAGACAGCTTGCTGGTATGTGAAAGCGGGCCCGACAAACAATACGGTTACCTGGCAACCAACCGGTATTACAATGATTTCGACCTTAGTGTTGAATTCAGGCAGGAAGCTAATGGGAATTCAGGGGTGTTTTTCCGTTCTTTTATTGAACCTGTAGCCAAAGTTCATGGCTGGCAGGTAGAAGTAGCCCCAAAGGGTAATGATACCGGCGGGGTATACGAATCATACGGCCGGGGGTGGTTAGTTAAAATACCCGATGAAAAGGAGGGTTTCCTTAATGAAGGGGAATGGAACAAATTACGCATAAAAGTACAGGGCGATAATGTGCAAACCTGGCTCAACGGGCATGAGATGGTTAACATTAGTGACCGGAAAATAGGAGAGGGGCAGGGACGTATTGCCCTACAGATACATAGTGGGGGAGGCATTAAAGTGTCATGGAGGAATCTGGACTTAAAAACATTATAGGTTTAGAAGCGTCTTAATTTTCAATCTATATAACAGGTAAATAATTTTTGGATAATTAAAATATATCCCTATTTTCGTGTTCGTACACGGAAATATACATTATATACTGAGGATTTCATTGGTAACTTAAAGTTCATGGTATTTTAGTTTTGTTTCTACAGGTAAATAATTCAATGACTCAATATATTAAATAAAGATACAGAAAATGGAATTAGGTAAATTTAGTTTTGGTGTTGGCGACCGCTTCAACCATGAAGGGGAATCCCAGTTAAGGGCTATTATGAAAGCAAATGCCATGGGGGTAGAAGTGACACCGGTCTGGAATAAATCAAACAGGGAACATGATATTGTCCATTCGGAACCTGAAGGGACACGCATAGAAGCCGATGCCGCTGTAAAAGCACTCGGTTGGGAAGGCATATACTGTGTGGATGCCGACCATATCAACCTAACCAATGTTGACAGGTTTATTAAACATTCTGATTTTTTTACCCTTGATGTTGCTGCCTATATAGGCAATGCCTCTGAAGAGGAAGATATAGCTGCATTTAAAGAATCATGTGAAACATTGGGTAGGGAAGTTATTATCCCCGGAATTGCCGAGCCAATAGTCATTACTGACGGTTTACTTGAAACAGTTGCAGGGAAATACCTGGCTGCTGTGAAAGAAGCAGGCAAGATTTACAGGCATATCGAATCGGTTAAGGGGGAGGGTAATTTTATTACCGAGGTATCGATGGACGAAGTGGAAACACCTCAAACACCGGTTGACATGTTTTTTATCCTGAAAATGATTGCAGGGCAGGGTATCCCTGCACAAACCATAGCCCCTAAATTTACCGGAAGGTTCAATAAAGGTGTCGATTATGTTGGCGATGTGGCTCAGTTTGCGAAAGAATTTGAACAGGATGTGTTGGTGATTAACTATGCTGTGAAAGAGTTTGGGTTGCCCGAAGGCCTTAAGCTAAGTGTGCACTCGGGGAGTGATAAATTTACCATTTACCCGGTTATGGCCGGTATTATCAAAAAATACGGGCAGGGGCTTCATGTAAAAACTGCCGGGACAACCTGGCTGGAAGAGGTAATCGGGTTAGCTGTTTCAGGGAGTGAAGGTTTGGAGGCGGCAAAAGAGATTTATACAACCGCTTTGGCAAGGAAGGATGAGTTATGTGCCCCTTATGCCGATGTTATTGATATTGACGACTCACTGCTTCCTTCGCCGGAAGAGGTTGCAGGATGGAGCGGGGAGAAGTTTGGGGACACACTTCGCCATATCCCGGGGCATCCTGATTATAATTCCAATTTCAGGCAGTTAATCCATGTAGGTTACAAAGTAGCTGCCGAAATGGGTGAAAGGTACACCGGGCTCCTGAAGGAAAATGCTGATGTTGTTGGGAGATGTGTTGAAGAGAATATTTATGAACGGCATTTAAAAAGGTTGTTTGATTTATGAAAAAGTTTATGGGGAAAAATTTCCTTTTGCAGACAAAGACTGCGAAGGAATTATATCACAAGCATGCGGCTATAATGCCTATATTCGATTACCATTGCCATATCCCCGCCAGGGAGATTGCTGAAGATAAACGATTTGAGAATATAACTCAGATATGGCTGTATGGCGACCATTACAAATGGAGGGCGATGCGTACCAATGGGGTAAATGAAAGGTTCTGTACGGGAGATGCTTCCGATTGGGAGAAATTTGAAAAATGGGCGAAGACAGTCCCGTATACTATTCAAAACCCACTATTCCACTGGACACATCTGGAGCTGAAGAAATTCTTTAAAATAGATAAAATCCTTAGTCCGGCAACGGCTAAGGAAATATGGGACGAGTGTAACGAAAAGTTGAATACTCCCGAATATTCATGCAGGAATATTATCAGGATGGCAAATGTGCATACAATATGCACTACCGACGACCCGGTAGATTCGCTGGAGTACCACCAAAGTATTAAAACTGATGGTTTTGAGGTTGCTGTACTCCCTGCCTGGAGGCCCGATAAAGCCATGGCGGTGGAAAGCACAGCTTCTTTTAATAGTTATGTCGACAAATTAGGAGACGTAGCCGGGGTGGAGATAAGGTCATTTGAAGATTTTATGGACGCCATTGATAGCCGCCACCGGTTTTTCCACGATAATGGATGCCGTTTGTCAGACCATGGCCTTGAAACTGCTTACGCTGAAGATTATACAGAAAGTGAAATTAAGGCAGTTTTCAATAAGGTAAGAAGCGGGAAGGATTTGTCAGGTGAAGAAATCTTGAAGTTTAAGTCATGTATGTTATATGAATTTGGGATTATGGACAACCTGCGCGGTTGGACACAGCAATTCCATTTGGGGGCACTACGTAATAATAATACACGGTTGTTCAATCAATTAGGGCCAGATACGGGTTTTGACTCAATTGGCGATTTTGAAGTAGGCAAACCATTGTCGAAATTCCTCGACCGCCTGGATAAGGAAGACCAGCTTTCGAAAACAGTATTATACAACCTGAACCCGAGGGATAATGAACTAATCGCTACCATGATTGGCAACTTCCAGGATGGTTCGATACCCGGGAAAATGCAATTTGGTTCGGGCTGGTGGTTCCTCGACCAAAAAGATGGCATGGAGAAACAGATGAATGCGCTTTCAAACCTTGGTTTACTAAGCCGTTTTGTGGGGATGCTGACCGATTCCAGGAGTTTCCTCTCTTACACAAGGCACGAGTATTTTCGCCGGGTTTTGTGCAACATGATCGGCAATAATGTGGAAAATGGCGAAATCCCTTATGACATGGAACTGCTTGGAGGCATGGTAGAAGATATTTGTTTCAATAATGCGAGGGACTATTTTAATTTTGGTTAAATCATAGCCTGGAATTAATTTATTTACCTGTTTTGTTTTGTAAATATTTATCTTTGCAATCGATTGCAGAGGTGAATTATATATAAAATCGATTATGAATAAAAAAGTTGTCACTTTTGGTGAAATTATGTTGCGGCTGGCAACTCCGGGGTATTTGCGGTTTTCTCAGGCAACTGAACTGTCGGCTACTTTTGGCGGAGGCGAAGCAAATGTTGCAGTTTCGCTGGCAAACTACGGAATACCTGTTGATTTTGTTACACGTTTACCCAAAAACGATTTAGGCCGTGCCTGTACAATGGATTTACGTAAATACGGTGTTGGCACCGGCAATATCATTTATGGTGGCGAAAGGCTGGGGGTATATTTCCTGGAAACAGGAGCCGTAAGCCGGGGGAGCAAGGTAGTTTACGACAGAGCTCATTCTTCTGCATCAACTATTGAAGTTGGGATGGTCGACTGGGATAAAGTATTAGAAGGGGCACAATGGTTCCACTGGACGGGGATTACCCCTGCTATTTCGCAAAGTGCAGCCGATGTTTGCCTGGAAGCCATCAAAAAAGCCAATGAAAAAGGGGTAACCGTATCATGCGACCTTAACTACAGGAAGAACCTTTGGAAATATGGTAAAACAGCCGGGGAAGTGATGCCTGCGTTAGTAGCTGGCACCGACATTATTTTAGGTAATGAAGAAGATGCTGAAAAAGTGTTGGGCATTAAACCCGAAGGTGTAGATATTACCGGGGGGCATGTGGAAGCTGCTGCCTATGAATCGGTTTCGAAACAGGTGATGGCACAATTCCCAAGGTGTAAAAAGGTGGTAACCACTTTGCGTGGCTCGGTAAGTGCCAACCATAATTCGTGGTCGGGAGTGCTTTGGGATGGCAAAACATTGTATGAAGCACCAACATACCAAATCACGCATATTGTAGATAGGGTAGGAGGAGGCGATTCTTTTATGGGAGGCCTGATTTACGGCTTATTAACCTGGCCGGATGACAGCCAAAAGGCTTTGAATTTTGCTGTAGCGGCATCATGCCTGAAACACACTATTTATGGCGACTTTAACCAGGTAACTGTTGACGAGGTGGAAAAACTTATGGGAGGCGATGCTTCCGGCAGGGTTGCAAGGTGAAAAGTAGAAAGTAGAAAGTGAAAAGTCGTAAGTATAAAGTAGAAAGTAGAAGAGCTACAAGCTGCAAGCTACAAGCTGTAAGTAAAAAGGAGGAAGATATGAAATGGAGTTTGCCGGACAGGTTATTCGACTTTCTCAAATTAGATATTTAAGTAGCATAAAAGATTATAAAAATATCCTAACCTGGCATGAGATGAAAAAGACATTACTTTACATGGTACACCTATTGATTATTTTAGTTTGGAGAAATGGGTTTTTTAACTTTTAACTTTATATAATGGCAAGATTTACAAGGATAGAAGTTGTATTAAAAATGAAAGAAACAGGGCTTATCCCTGTATTCTACCATAAGGATATTGATGTATGCAAGAATGTTGTTAAGGCGTGTTACGATGGAGGTGTCCGTGTATTCGAATTTACCAACCGGGGCGACTTTGCAACGCTGGTTTTTGCTGCCCTTAACCAGTGGGCAATTGACGAATGCCCGGAAATGATACTGGGCGTAGGGTCGGTAATTGACGAAGCTACTACCGCAATGTATATTGCCCTGGGAGCCAACTTTATTGTTTCCCCCCTGGTCGATGAAGGGATGGCACGTGTTTGCAACAAACGAAAAATATCGTGGAGCCCTGGTTGCGGCTCGGTTACCGAAATTGGCAAAGCTCATGAGCTGGGAGCCGAAGTGGTAAAAATATTCCCCGGCTCGCAGGTAGGAGGCCCCGGTTTTGTAAAAGCCGTAAAAGGGCCAATGCCCTGGTCAAGTATTATGCCAACGGGGGGTGTTTCCCCGGATGAAGAAAATCTGAAACAATGGTTCGGGGCAGGTGTAACCTGCGTGGGAATGGGGTCGCAGTTGTTCTCCAAAGAGGTGATTGAGAGAGGTGATTATTCCTACATAACATCAAAATGTAATTCGGCACTTGAAATAATAAAACGAATTAAATAAATAATAAAACCAGAAACTTATGATAAAATCATCGATGCCAGCAGGTAAGTACCGCTTTCGGATTCTCGCCTTATTGTTCTTTGCCACTTCCATAAACTACTTCGACAGAAGTATAATTGGCGTAATGGCTCCTACACTGGAAAAGCTATTTGGTTGGTCGAATCAGGATTATGCCACAATCATGATCTCATTTAAAATTGCGTATGCTTTAGGGCTATTAACAATGGGTGGGGTAATCGACCGCTTTGGGACAAAAATCGGTTATACGCTTTCAATTGGGATATGGAGTATCTTTGGGATGCTACATGCAGCTATCAGCCCTGCATTGAGCCTTATCGGGTTTGTTGTTGCACGGTTTGGTTTAGGATTTGGGGAATCAGGTAACTTCCCTGCTGCAATTAAGGCTGTTGGCGAATGGTTCCCCAAAAAGGAGAGGGCATTTGCTACCGGTATTTTTAACGCAGCGACCAGCATAGGGGCAATTGCCGCACCTTTTATTGTTGCATGGGTAGTCCATCTGGACGGTACAAACTGGCAAATACCATTCTTAATCACCGGTGGGTTAAGTTCTTTGTGGGTTTTATTATGGTTACGTACTTATAAAAAGCCTGAGCGGCACCCAAAACTTACAAAAGAAGAATATGAATATATCCACTGTGACTCGGAGGAAGAGACAACCGAAAAACTGCCATGGGCAAAAGTGTTGCCAAAACGTCAAACCTGGGCTTTCTCGCTGGCAAAGGTTACCGATGCGGTTTGGTGGTTTTACCTGTTCTGGGGAGCTAAGTTCCTGGCAGATAAGTTTGGCGTAAACATAAAAGATATTGCCCTTCCATTTTTTGTAATGTATATTTTAGCAGATGCCGGAAGTATCCTTGGGGGGTATATGTCATCTGCTTTTATAAAAACCGGTTGGTCGGTTAATAAAGCACGTAAGATAACACTATTGATTTGTGCAATAGTTATTTTACCAGTAAGCTTTGTTGCCGTTACCGAAAGCAAGTGGCTGGCAATATTCCTTATTGGCCTGGGGGCAGCCGGGCATCAGGCCTGGTCTGCAAATATTTTCACATTGGTTTCTGATGTATTCCCTAAAAAAGCAACGGCTTCGGTTGTCGGGATTGGTGGCATGGTTGGTGCTATTGCAGGTATGATTGCCGACTTTTCCCTTGGTTCAGTGCTTGACCAGGCAAATAATTCAGGGTATTTCTGGGCATTCCTGATTGCAGGTTCGCTTTACCTCGTTATTTTAGGGCTAGTACACTTATTAATGCCTCGAATGGCACCTTTAGATGAGAATTTGAAGCTGATA
>JAADGO010000055.1 GCA_013152355.1 Chlorobiota bacterium | reverse complement strand
GGGGCAGACAACGAAGTTGAGGTGCTGTCGGAAAGGGTGTTCATTGAAGACAGGGTGTATGAAGCGTATGGGGCATTGCCGGGAGCAAGAGGGGTACTGACTTATTTTGTGAACGGGATTCAAAAGGGCAAAGGCCAGGGAGGGGAAAAAGAGACTCCCTATTCGTTTGTTTCAACGGTTTCGGAAAATGAACTTAGTCCTGATGAAATAATTATTAACCAATGGCTGTCTGATGACCTGGGCGCTAAAACAGGCGATACGCTTCGTTTGAAATATTTTGTTATTGGGCCTCTACGGCAGTTGAAAGAAGAAACTACCCCATTTGTGGTAAAAAAAGTGGTTGGCATGCACAGCCGTTATGCCGACAGGACATTAATGCCTTTTTTCCCGGGGTTGTCAGATGCAGGGCATTGCAGCGAATGGGAAGCCGGCGTACCCATCGACCTGGGGAAGATCCGTAACAAAGACGAAGATTATTGGGATGATTATAAGGGTACGCCCAAAGCATTTATTTCAATTAAAACTGCATTGAAACTCTGGTCGAACAGGTTTGGCGACTACACCTCCATCCGCTTCGATAAAGGGGGGCTTGATAAGGCCGGGTTTGAAGAAGTTTTCACTAAAATCCCTCCATCGGCATTGGGCTTCTCAGTTGCTGCTGTGAAAGACGAAGGGAGGCTTGCCGCTCAAAACGGGGTCGATTTCAGCCAGTTGTTTATCGGGCTGAGTTTCTTTTTATTAGTGGCTGCGATTTTGCTTGCCTGGCTGCTGTTTTTACTGAACCTTGAAAACCGCTTTTCACAAATCGGCACGTTAAGCACACTTGGATTTACTTCGAAACAGGTAAAATCAATCTTTTTGGCTGAGGGGGTTTTTGTCTCCATTATTGGTTCTTTGATCGGGGTGGTATTAGCAATTTTTTATACCCAAATTGTTTTTAAGGCCCTGAACAGCCTGTGGTACGATATTGTACGTACCAATATCCTGGAAATAAAGTTATTGCCAAAAACACTTTTTGTTGGGTTTTTGATCAGTAATTTAATAACTGTACTGGTAATAAATTTTTCAATCCGTAAAAAATTAAAGCAACAGGCAGCCGATATTCAGAAGAAAATAATTGCCAACGAAAAGAAATGGGTTGCAAGGGTTAAATGGGTAGCTGCCATCCTGTTCCTCTTCTCAGCAATAATAATTGTTTTTTCTCAATTCGTTTTCAGTGATAGCCAGAATCCATCGCTCTTTTTTATGTCAGGAGGGTTGATGCTGTTTTCATTGCTGCTGTTTTCGGGCCGGATTTTACAATATGTGGCCGGGAGGAGGGCCTCTAAACTTTCTATTCTGGGCTTAAGTATCCGTAATACAGTGAGGAACCGTAACCGTTCATTAACCATCATCATACTGTTTGCCCTGGGTACCTTTTTGGTTATTTCAACAGGTGCGAACAGGCAGGATATGTTTGCGAATGCTTATGAGAAGAGCAGTGGTACAGGAGGTTTCCTTTACTTTGCAGAAACAACTATGCCCGTACCTTTTAATATGAATGATAAAGCAAAAAGGGCAGAAGAGGGGTTGTCGGAAGATTTTTCTGTTGTACAGTTACGTAAAGTTGAAGGCGATGATGCCAGCTGCCTGAACCTCAACCGGGTTTCAAACCCTACCATCCTTGGGGTAAACCCCGGGGAATTGGAAGGCAGGTTTAGCTTTGTTAAAAGCCCGCCCGGACAGGATAAGCCGTGGCAGTCGTTAAGCCAGGAACTGGATGGGGGGGTAGTGCCTGCCATTGCCGACCAGACAGTTATTTTATGGGGGCTGGGGAAAAAGGTTGGCGATACGTTGAATTATCTAAATGAAACGGGCGATACATTGCGCCTTAAATTAATCGGAGGCCTGGCTCCTTCCATTTTCCAGGGGTATGTAATTATAGGGAATAACCATTTCCTGGGAAATTTCCCAACCAGCAGCGGTTCTTCTGTTTTCCTTATTGACGGGAATCCTGAAAAGAGTAAAAAGATAGCTGAAGAATTATACCTTAACTTCCGCGATTATGGCTGGGAGATGTCACCCGCACCCCAACGGCTGGCAGAATTTTATTCGGTGACAAACACTTACCTTTCAATATTCCTGGCCTTAGGCGCATTGGGCCTTGCTTTGGGGACAATCGGCATGGCAATTGTATTGGCCCGCAGCATGCTCGAACGCAAAAATGAAATAGCCCTGATGAAAGCGGTAGGTTTCCCAAACAGGACGATTTTTAACGTGGTTGCCAGGGAATATACGGGTTTGTTGTCGGCCGGGGTCTTTATAGGTTTGCTGGCTGCTATTTTAGCTACTTTGCCAAGTTTAACATCGGCAAACACAGGTGTTTCGGTAAGTACAATTCTGATTATTGTATTGGCAGTCCTGCTAAATGGATTTATCTGGGTTGTTTTGTTGACATCGTTATCACTAAAAAATAAAAAGTTAATTTTGGCATTAAAGAATGAATAAATTTTATATTTAATGTCAAATATTTCATACCACGGGCACTCCTGCAATATTTCCAATTGCTATCTTACCGGTGAAATTCCACAATTCATCGTTTCTTGTAATTTAGGCTGCTGTATAATTAACAGTTTTGTAATGCTGGAAAAAAGAAACAAAGAAGACTAAATACAATGTTTAAATGAAACGATTCTGTACTATTCTGTTATTCCTTGCTACCGCTTTCTCAGGGGCTGCACAGATGGTTACCCTTAATGGTTACATCATTGACAAAGCCAGCGGGGAGGCACTGATTGCTGCCAACTGTTATTTCCCTGAAATTTCAACGGGTGTAATTTCCAACTCTTACGGGTTTTATTCCATCACTGTACCCAAAGGCACCTACAATGTAATTTTTTCATACATTGGGTACGAGACACAGGAACTTCGGATAGAATTGAACGAAAATCGGCAATTAACCATATTAATGGTTGAAGAATCAAAACAAATTGAAGAGGTTACCGTATCGGGCAAACAAAAAGACCGCAATATTGAGAGCATTGATATGAGTATGGAGAAGGTGTCGGTAAAACTGGTGAAAAAATTACCTGCATTTATGGGCGAGGTCGATGTGCTGAAAGCTATCACATTACTTCCTGGCATTCAGAGTGGGGGAGAAGGGAGCTCGGGGTTGTATGTCCGCGGGGGCGGCCCCGACGAGAACCTGTTGGTTTTAGATGAGGCTCCGGTATATAATGCCTCTCACCTGCTGGGTTTTTTTTCGGTTTTTAACTCCGATGCCATCAAAGATATCCAGGTGTATAAAGGGGGGATACCTGCGAAATATGGAGGTAAAGCATCTTCGGTGGTTGATATCCGTATGAAAGACGGGAACACGAACGAGTTCCATGGCAATGCAGGAATTGGCAATATTTCCAGCCGGCTGACACTTGAAGGCCCGGTGGTTAAAGATAAATGGAGTTATATTATTTCGGGCCGCCGCACGTATGCCGATTTTATTGGCAGGCTGGCAGGGATAGAGGCTTTACAGAAAAACAAACTGTACTTCTACGACCTGAATCTTAAAACAAACATCAGGTTCAGCAATAACGACCATGTTTTTATTTCAGGCTATACAGGTGACGACTATTTTAAACTGGGTGAGTCGATATACATGCGGTGGGGGAATATTACCGGGACATTACGCTGGAACCACATTTTTGGAAGCAAATTATTTTTTAATACGTCACTTATTTATTCAAAATACGATTATAAACTGGGTGTGCCTGGAAATAGTGCCGACCAGTTCGAATGGAATTCGCAAATCAAGGATTTCAATATTAAAGAGGACTTTTCCTGGTTCCTTAATTCTAACAACAAAGTTAATTTTGGAATAAACTTAATCCTCCATCATTTTGAGCCGGGGAATGTCACTACCGGCGAAAGTTCATTTTACAAAGATATTACTTTGACCAATTACAATGCGCTGGAGAATGCTGTTTACGCCTCAAATGAACAAAAGGCCGGCAGTAGGTTAGTTATTAGATATGGTTTCAGGCTATCGCATTTCCAGCAAATAGGAGAAGGGAAAGTCAGGGAATACCTTCATCCGGATGCTCCTGAGAGTGAGGAGGTTATTAGTGTAAAAGAATATGGTAAAGGCGAATGGATCGATGACCCGTACATCAACCTTGAACCGCGCCTGTCGGCCAGGTATTCATTGAATAGGGTAAGTTCCATAAAAGCATCTTACAACAGGATGGTACAGAACCTGCACCTCATAAGCAATACTAATTCGCCCACGCCACTTGACATCTGGCTGCCGACAAGTAAATACATCAAGCCGCTGATTGCCGACCAGGTGGCACTGGGGTATTTCAGGAATTTTAAAAATAATGCCATTGAGACTTCTGTAGAGGTTTATTATAAAGGCATGCAAAATGTGATTGACTACAAAGACGGGGCAGAGCTTTTCCTGAATGAAGACCTTGAAACAGAGCTTTTACATGGCAAAGGATACTCTTATGGGCTTGAGGTGCTGGCGAAAAAGCAAGAGGGGAGGATTACGGGGTGGGTGAGTTATACATTGGCTAAAACTATGCGGAAGATACCGGGCATAAATGGTGGCGAAGCATACCCGTCAAGTTACGACCGGACACATGATGTATCGCTGGTTTTGAATTACGAATTGAGCAAGCGTTTTACTTTGTCGGCAACCTGGCTGTATGCTACCGGTAACCCGGTTACTTACCCAATTGCAAAATACTATGTCCAGGGGAATACCTTGTATCATTATGCAAAACGCAACAGTAACCGTATACCGGACTACCACCGCCTCGATTTTTCGGTCACCTACAACCCTAAAAAGAATGAGCATAGAAAAACCAGGCAGACGTTGAACCTGTCGTTCTACAATGTGTATGCCCGGAGGAATGCCTATTCGGTTACTTTTAGGCAAAACGAAGATAATCCGAGGGTCTCGGAGGCAATCCGGTTATCGATTATAGGGTCTATTGTCCCTGCTATAACTTACAATTTCAACTTTTAATCCGAAAAGTTATGAAACAATTTGTATTACAGCTATTAAGTATTATACTAATAACCCTCACCGCATGCGAAGATGTTATTGAAGTGAAGTTGAGCGAAGGTAACCTGGGTTTGTATGCTGTAGAAGCCAAAATAACCACTGAAGATAATCCTTATGTATATTTTTATAAAGGGCCTAATGTTGATGACGATACAGCTTATCCCGGAATTAGCGGGGCAACAGTCACTATTTCCGATGACGGGCATCCGTCAAAAAGTATCCTGTTGGTTGAAGATCCGGCACAAAAGGGGTTTTACCATGTCACCGGTAATAAATCTTTCTTTGGTAAGATAGGAAATGAATACACCGTTACGATTGAATACGGAGGGGTTACACTCACCGGTAAAGATAAGCTTTCGAGGGTTGAGCCCATTGACCTTATACAGGTAATGGCATCGCTTCGCGGAGACAAAAGGTTCCTTGGGATTTATACTTACGGGAACGAATCACCGGGAGTGGGGGATTACTATAAATGGGATATTTATATTAATGGAGTACTGTTGAATGGTGCCGAGAATATAATAGTTGTCAGCGATGAACAGGTGGATGGCAATTATGTGAGGGGCTTTGAGATTTTTACTGATTTCCACGACCCTAAGAAAGAGGAGGACAGGAAACTGAAATTTATGGATACGGTAGTGGTGAAACAAACATCTATTTCTAAACAGGCTTACCTTTTTTACTACCAGATGCATGAGCAAAGTATGGCAGGAGGGCTGTACAGTGTACCGCCTGCAAATATAAAAGGCAACTTCAGTGCCAGCAACGGGAAAACAGTGTTGGGTATTTTTACAGCCCACGATGTTTCCACCTCCAATGCTGTGGTTATTGACGAAAGTATTGAGAACCAGTTAAATAAAAGGCAATAATTGTGGATGTTGTTTCTGATTCTGACCACGAAGAAGCAATGGCAAAGCTGGCAGGCAAACCCCGTCAGAGTGAGTGGGAAACTTATATGTCCCATTTCCAGAAAACTTCGGCGGAAGCCGGTGCTGAATAGAAGCAATTTTAATTTACATAAAAGGAGGTTAAAAACCTCCGCATCCGATAGGAAAACCGTCCTTATTACTTACGACTAATTACTTACGACTAATTACTTACGACTAATTACTTACGATTTACTGATCCTGTATATGGGGCTTGGTGAAAAGCTAATATACCCCTCCGAATGCAATTCCTGTAAGATAATGGATATCCCGGTTAAACGTTGTTAAATCATCCGGGTTAAATTTCGCAAAGTCATCGTACCCGCAAGCCCTTGCAATAACCTTCATCAGGACATTTGTGGCAGTTAAGAAGTTGCTCAATTGCCTGGCCGAATTTTCAATAATAATCCGTTGCCTTAAATCTTCTTTTTGTGTAGCTATACCCACCGGGCAGTTATTGGTATGGCAGGCCCGCATCCCCAGGCAGCCAATGGCTTGCAAGGCTGAATTGGAAATAGCCACTGCATCGGCGCCTAACATCAGGGCTTTTGCAAAATCTTCGGCAATCCGCAATCCGCCGGTAATGATTAAAGAAACATTTTTAGCACCAAGTTTGTCCAGATGTTTCCTGGCCCTGGCCAGGGCAGGAATGGTTGGCACGTTTATATTATTTCTTAAGATGGTAGGTGCGGCACCTGTGCCGCCTCCCCGCCCATCGAGGATAATATAATCAGCACCTGCTTCAAGTGCAAAATCAATGTCTTTTTCAATATGGCTTGCAGCGATTTTAAAACCAATTGGAATCCCTCCTGTTTGCAAACGTACTTCATTGGCAAATACTTCAAAATCTTTAGGTGACCTTAAATCGGGGAAAGCTGCCGGGCTAATTGCCGCATTACCTTTCTTCAGTCCTCTGACTTTAGCAATTTCATCTGATACTTTTGTCCCCGGCAGATGCCCGCCGGTGCCTGTTTTTGCTCCTTGCCCCCCTTTAAAATGGAATGCCTGTGCCTTTTTTACTTTCTCCCAGTTAAAACCAAACTTTGCAGATGCCATTTCATAAAAATACCGGGAGCTGTTTTCCTGTTCTTCGGGTAGCATTCCACCTTCACCACTGCAAATGCCTGTGCCAGCCATTTCTGCACCTTTCGATAAAGCAATCTTGGCTTCCCGCGACAAGGCGCCAAAACTCATATCCGATACAAATAGAGGCATATCGAGTACCAACGGTTTTTTTGCCTTTTTACCAATAACTATTTTGGTGTTTACGTTAGCTTCATCCATCAATGACCGTTTTGCCAGTTGGGCGGGTAAAAATTGAATATCGTCCCATTTGGGGAGGGTATCCCTGTCGACTCCCATGGCTTCGCTAAAACCATGATGTCCAATATTTTTTAAACCATTTTTCGCCAATTCTTTAATGTAGCGGGTATAAGGTTCGGTATTTTCAGGGTGGGTATCGTCATAAATGCCAAGGTATTGGTTTCGCTGAAAAGGTTGCGGGTGTTTTTCCAGGAAATCATCAATCTCAGTTTCATCTACCCAAACAAAACCATTTTCTATCTTAGACGAAAATTTATGCAGTGCCTCGGCATTGTTGTACTCCGAAACCCCGGTGTCCATGCGGTAATCCCAGCCATGCACCCCGCATATTACATTGTTGCCTTTAACATGGCCGTCAGCCATGAGTGCGCCACGGTGCAGGCACCGGCCATAAAGCACCGAAACTTTATCATCATACAACAAGGCAACCAAATCAAGGTTTTTTATTGCCGTATATGCCGGGGCACGGTCTTTTAATTCTGAAAATGCGATTAGTTTTACAGGTTTTTTCATGGTATTATCAATTTTCATAAACCGTAAAGATAACGGTTGTTTCGAAATCATCGGCTGGTATTAAAACCGAGATATTCCTTATCCGGTAGCTAACCGGGATATTGTATGTTGGTGCGCTCCCGCTAAAAAAATAAACCGGGGTATTGGTTACCGGTTGCCAGTTCCTACCATGGTAGATTCTCGATTTATTAAAATGGCCGTGCCTGTTACTACCCCTTTTTATTTCGAGTATCAGCGAAGGGTGCATATTTATATCGGTTTTATATGCTGTAACACGGTATCCGAACTGTTTAGATAACCTGTCCCAAAAATTGATTGCGGAAATAGATATAAAAGACTGTGTTGAACTTTCAATCGTATTATTGGTAAAATCATTCCCTGCTTCTGAAATCCTGATCAGGGAGGGCTCAAAGGTTGGGGTTCCCGAAACTGAGATTTCAATAGGCTGGGCAATTGAAGTAAAGGTAAAGCCAATTATTAAGCTTATGAGAATCATATTTTTCTTTGCACTCATCTGTTCCTGTATTAATTGTCGGTAATGGTATAAGCAATTTGTAACGTAGATGACTCGTCAAAGTCCAGTTCGGCATAATCGGAGATCATCAGTGAATAAGAAAGCTGGTGCCCGTAGTTTGGCCCGTTTCCTGTATAACACCGGCCTATTCCGGAGATGATTACCTGTGGCGAGGTTGACACATATACCCTGCCGGCAGGTATGCCTGCCTTACCCCGCCCGTTGCCGGCATCAGCCGATGCCTGTAGCAATAAGATAATACCGGAAGGCACTTTGCCATTTATGATCTGTACACTTACCGAACGCGTATTGCTCCCGGTTGCCAGCGATGATGTATAGTTTAACCATATTTTACCCCCGGAAGAAACAACCGGCTCTACCGGCAACCCTCCCCCGGATTTTGCAGCCAGTGAAAGCTCAATGCCAAAGCCTGAAGGTTCAATATCGATCAGGGCAACCTCCGGAATTGAAAATAATACATCGGCCTGCCCGTCTGATTGCGCATAGGCGGCGAAGTGCATGGCTATTAAAAGTAAAACAACCGATGTTTTCAGGTACTTGTTATATAAATCCATATTCATGTGATTTATTTGTTTATTGGGTATTCTCAATTTTTCCCTCCCGATGACAGGTTTATGCTGTTATTCATAAAAATTATAGTTTTTTTCTTCCTGATTACGTCAATATTTACCGATTTTGTTTCGCCGGGGTTAAGTATTAAGTCGAAATGGTCTTTCACTATTTTCAACTGGCTGTCAATCCCGTTCTTATACACTTTTAGCATCCATTTGCCTGGCCGCACCAGTGGGAATGAGAAAGAACCATCGCCATCGGAAATAATCCGGATAGATTCGTTCCCACGGTGAAGCTCCAACACAACATGCCCGATTTTTATATCCTTTTGTTCCAATAGTTTTGAAAAGCTTTTACTCTTTTTAAGGGCAATCTTACCCATTACTTTTGATGCCTTCGTTATTCCGAAGCTGATAAAAGTGTCTTCGCCGCCAACAACATCCACTTCAATAGGTGTTAGTGTGTCAATAATGTCATACATGCTTAGTGTTGAACGGTCCATCAGTAAATTATATTTCCCCGGCTTTATATTCTTAAAAAAGAATTTGCCGTTTTCATCTGTCATTCTCGACTGCCCGTTCAGGTAAACGATAATCCCTTCGTTGGTTTCTACCCCCAGGTTTTTTATTTGCCCTGAAACGGACCCTGCTTCGGCAAGTTTCTTCATGGGTATCCCGAAGTTAACGGTGTAATTAATTGAGAAAGTAAGGTCTGCACCGTTTACCTGGTCCTGGAATATGGTGTAAAAGCTGTTAAACGATAGCCTGTGCCTTTTTAAGAATCGGTAATCAATATTAAACTGGAGCAGGTTTCTGTGCCTGTAGTACTCTTCAATGGTGAAGGAGTTTTGAAAGTGCAGGTTCACAGATAAGTTTTTTGTTATTGAGCCCGACCCGTTTAATCCGAATATCCAGTCTTTTTGTTGCATTGCAATAAATGAATTTACATTTGAATAACTTACAAAGGTGCTAAAGTGTATGTTTTGGTTTATTTTGTATGAAAAGTTTGCAGCAGCCCTGAGTGTATTTTTTTTCCGTTTGTTTACGGGCAGAAGGAAATTAACCGATTTCCCATAAGCTCCGGACAGCCTGTAACTGAGTTGATTCATCCGGTGCGAAACATTTATATTCATTGAGGTAGTCCTGTAATGGAATTTAGGTTGTTCCATCCGGTCCTTCTTTTCTACAGTACTGAAATATGTTTTTAAAAATAACCGTTTGCCTAATTTAAAATTGGCCAGTGCCATGTATTGCTTTGAAAATGGTGCTGTTGAATATAATGTGTCGAGTTCTGCATTGGAAAAATCCTGACGGACATTCACTCCTGCCGAAAACCAGTTGGTTGCCTGGTAATTCAACGAACCGGTATAAAAAGCAGCATTGTAATAATAGCCGGGGAAGGTGCGGCTGGCATTAAAATAATTAGACGACAGGGAAAATTTTGAGAACTGGGAGTTTACATTGAGCCGGCCGGCATACCCCGAATCGCTGCCACGGGTGCCTCCTGCAATTTCAAACCCGACACTTGTTTCCGGTAAAAGCTTAAGTTCCGATGTTATGCTATATAACAATACATTATCGTGCCCGGCAACCATTTTCTTCCTTAGGAAGTTTATGCCTATTTTATTATCATTTGAAAAACGTATATCGGAATAAATCCCTAATTCCCCTTTGGACTTGTTATAAAACCGGGGCTTTACATAAAAGAACCCGGCCTGTATCTGCTTGTTGACCCGGAATTTGCTTTCCACGCCGCTCCCATACCGCCCGAATTCGGTAAGCGGTGTTAACCCGTATGATTTGTCCCCCAAACTAATATCTATTGACTTATTATTATAATGTACATAATATTGGTCGTATAACCCCAACAAAGAAAGGTCGAACTGATTTGGGCCCCTCATCAAGAATTCCAACTGATGTTCCCCTTCCGGGTCTAGTGAACCCGACCCCGCTACTGTAAACTGGTATCCGGAGAGGTAATTCCCGCCTTTACCTTTGGTCAGGTAACGGGAGGAGATACTGATGGGGAAACGGTGGTATAAATCATTTGTAGTTTGTATAACTGGTATGACATTCACATGCTCATAGAGTTGCTGCTCCAGCCCATTCGAGGTTATTACTTTCAGGTAAAAACTTTGGCGGTTGGGATTTGTTATCTCCTTGTTGGTTTCTGCCTCGACATTTATTATTGATGATTCGCCTGGTTTCAGTTTTACCTTATTGCTGCCTTTTACCTGGCAATTCGAAGGCAAAGCGGTAAAGGTTTGTTCAATATTCCCCGTATTCCGGATAATAAAGGATGCGTTAATAATTTCTCCTGCCTTCACTGTTGATGGGGATTTAACCTGTTCAAGGGTAAAATCAGCCTCTTCTTTAACCCGCACTTCCCTGTCAATTGATCCGTATAGGTTTCCATTGCCATTGATGTCAACAAGCTTCAGGAATATTTTATGTGCCCCGGCCGGGTATTGAGAGGGTATAGTAAAGCTGACAATCAGTATTTGCTGTTCCTGGCTGCCTAAAGTCATATACATCAACCGGGAAATGAGCCTCCACCGGCCGGGAAGCTGGACTTTGGGCTGTAGCTGAAGTATTGAATCGGTATTATTTTTAATTTTATAAATAATGGTTTGTATACTTCCCGGTTTTAAAGGGGTGTCGCTACCGGCTATCCCGATGGAGATTGATTTGTTTTGTTGTGAAAAACCAGGGTAATATATACAAATTAAAAAAAATAATATCAGTAAAGGTTTATTCATTCTTGATTTCGAGGTTCACATTGGTGCCAAATGCGTAATCCTCACTGCAATCGGCAATCAGCACCCCTGAGTATTTACCAACGGGGAGCGATGATAGATTTAACTCAACAATAGCTGATGTACCCGGGTAAATCTTCCTCCTGTCGGCTTTAAATACCCCTAGCGATTCTCCGTTCGAATCAAATACTTCTATCCCCATTTCAGGCCTTAATATCCGTTCCCCCGTATTTTTAAAAGCCACCTGTAGGGTTGTTATGGAATCCTGCCTTGCCAGGTTGAAATTTATAAATTGCATATTACGTTTACCCGTGTCACCAATATTGGCGATAATTTGTACAGCATACCTGACAACTGTGTTTATTTTAATCCCTGTTTTAACTGTACTGGTATCGGGGGGGGTAATGCCTTCAACCATGATAACACTCCAATAGGTGCCGATAAGCGAATCATTAGTGGGTATTGTTAACTGGTATTCAATCAAAGAAGTTTCGTTGGGTTGGAGTGTGACAAATTGAGGATTTATATTTAGCCAGTTGGCATTCGACCTTTCCAGGGTGCCGGGGGCATCGTGTTTGCTTTCGCCTGTATATGAATACCAGAAATCTTTCTGGTAAATTTGTACCGATTGTTCTTTTTCCGAGATATTCTTTAGTTCAATTGTTCCCTTCCTCACTTCGCCCTGCAAAGCCTGGTATTCGTGAGTAAGCCCGTTTAAGATTAATATTTTCCCCCAGGCAAGGTCTGAGATGCCTAAAAAGCAAATTAGCATTGCTACGATAAAACTATTCCGAATCTGCATTTGTTTGTTTATTTATGAAGTTGTTATTAAATAGCTAAATCACAAACCTTTATCTATTTATAGATTGTTTGGCATTACAATGCGAAATATAAAAAATATATTTTTCTTATTGATGTAAAAAAGTGAAATGATATAAAAACGTTATCAAGGGGAGGTTGTTATTTACTATCTGTTAGCGTATATATAACTGTTAAGCCTGTCGACCCACCATAATCCAGCGCGGCATAACTATCCGGGTCTTTTAATTCCAGCGAGTAGGTCAGCCGGTGGCCGTTGTTTACGCCGGCCCCTGTGTAGCAACTGCCGATACCTGTAATAATATTCTGTGCTTCTGCTGATAAAATAACCTGGCCTAAAGGTACACCTACTGCCCCCTTTCCTTTACCGGCATCGTGCGATGCCGAAACTTTTAAGTCTACCCCTTTAGGGATAGGGCCTGTGACTGCAACTGTAACCGACCGTAAATGGCCTGCCCCCCCATCGGTTATAGATGAATAATTAATCCATAAATCGCTATTGTGAGAATTGGCGAAATCCAGTGCAAGGCCTGCTGTATTGGGTGACTCAGGATTAAGTACTATCGATTTTGAACTGGTTGCTTCAAGGCCAAGCATGACTACCTCAGGTATGCTTATGGTGAGCCCGTGCCCTTGCGATTGCCCACTCTGCGACTGTACCCTCAATGTGAATACAATGAAAATAATTGTTAAACCTATTGACAGTCTTCTTCTCATAATCCAAAAAAACAAGGTGCACGTTGTAACAAATCTAATGATTTTAATGCAATGTTTATCAAATAATTAGGAATAAAGTTACTATAATATGGCTACGCCCTGAATAGGGGGTAATCTGATTTTTGCTAAGGGGAAACCCTACCTGTATCTGAAAAAAGGCAAAAAAGTGTTTTGTTTGATTCGTGTAAAATCGTTTCTTTGCAGATAAATTGTACCATATAACCGGTCAAAAAAGAAAGATAAATAATGGAGGTTACTGAAAAAATGAAAATCACTAAAAATAAAATGGTCGTTGTAACTTACGACCTGCAAATTGACGATAGCCAGGGAGAACTGATTGAACAGGCAACACTGGAAAACCCGCTTCAGTTTTTATTTGGCGCAGGTGTTATGCTGCCAAAATTTGAAGAATACCTTTCGGGATATAAACAAGGCGATGAGTTTGAGATAAAGCTATCAAAGAATGAAGCTTATGGCGAACTGAACAACGATGCAATTGTCGAACTGCCAAAACATGTATTCCTGGCAGACGGGAAATTCGATGACGAACTGGTAAAAGTTGGTAGTGCCGTACCAATGATGAGTAATGACGGGCAACGCTTGAATGGATTAGTGCTGGAAGTAAACGATGAAACCGTAAAAATGGATTTTAACCATCCGTTGGCTGGTGAAGATTTGTATTTTAAAGGTTCGGTGGTTGAAGTACGCGATGCCTCAGACGAGGAGATTGCCCAGGTTCTTTCAGGCGGTTGCAGCGATGAAGGCTGTTGCCCTGACGATAGTTCAATGGGGTGCGGATGTAGCTGCTAAAAGGAAATTTTGATATTTAACCCATTTTAATTACATTAACCTCGTTTTCTTTTTATTGATGAAAGGTAACGAGGTTTTTTTATTATATGAATACATTTGGAAGGCTTTACAGGTTAACTTCTTTTGGAGAATCGCATGGCAAAGGGATAGGCGGCATCATTGACGGATGCCCCGCCGGGGTAGTAATAGACCTGGGTTTCATTCAGAATGAACTAAGCAGGAGGAAACCCGGGCAGTCGAAAATTACGACTCAGCGGAAAGAACCTGATTCGGTAGAGTTCCTGTCGGGTATTTTTGAAGGGAAAACACAGGGTACGCCCATTGCTTTTGCCGTATGGAACAAAGATCAGCACTCAAAAGATTATGATAACCTCAAAAATATTTTCCGCCCGTCACATGCAGATTATACATACACCGCCAAATATGGTACGCGCGACCATAGGGGAGGAGGCAGGTCGTCTGCGAGGGAAACCATAGCCCGTGTAGTGGCAGGGGCTATTGCTAAACTAATTTTACAACAGCTGGGTATAACCATTAGTGCATTTGTGGCCCGGGTAGGCGAAATAGGGGTGGATAAGCCATATACTGAATTAGACCTTTCGAAAACTGAAGATACCATTGTGCGTTGCCCCGACCCGCTAACTGCTGAGAAAATGATTTCCAGGATAGAAGAGGCAGGCCGTAACCACGATACGGTTGGCGGGGTGATTACCTGTGTGGCAAGCGGAGTGCCTGCCGGGTGGGGCGAACCTGTATTTGGCAAGTTGCATGCCGGGGCATGCCATGCTGGGTATTAATGCCGTTAAAGGGTTTGAATATGGGTCGGGATTCTCCGGTACAAAATTAAGCGGCTCCGAACATAATGACATATTTATACGCTCGGATAAAGGGATCCGTACCAAAACTAATAATTCGGGAGGCATTCAGGGAGGTATCTCAAACGGCGAAGATATTTATTTTAACGTAGCGTTTAAGCCAATCGCCACTTTATTGAAAAAACAACAAACAGTAGATGTTCGGGGGGAGGAGGTTGTTATTGACCCGAAAGGAAGGCATGACTCATGTGTTTTGCCCCGGGCAGTCCCGATTGTTGAGGCTATGGCAGCAATGGTGTTAGTCGACCATTATTTATTAAATAAAATAAGTAAGTTATAACGGAGGCAAACAGGTTTGTGCTTTATGCAGTTCTTCTGATGTAGTATCCTTAAATGAATATTATAAACTATGAAAAGAATTAGGCTTTTTATTTTTATTTTATTTGCTTCAACTGCATTGTTTGGGCAGGATGTAAATGAAAGTGACTTTGAGAAACTGAATCGATTAAAAGAATGGCACTTAGAATTTAAAGATAATTGTACCAGGAATTGGAAGTCAAAATGGTTCCTGGATGGCCTCCGTGCTGAGGTTACCAATACCAAAGATGGCATGGTCTTTAGTGCTGGTTCGGTAGATGGAGATGATGCCTGCCATGCCGTACTTTGGACAAAAGATTCATTTAAAGGGGATATCAAAATAGAATACCAGTATACAAGGACAGATACCCGTACCAAAAGAGTAAATATATTATATATCCAGGCAACAGGAACCGGCATAGGCCCATATTCAAAAGATATATCCGAATGGAATAATTTAAGGATAATTCCATACATGAAAACCTATTATCAGAATATGAATGCACTGCATATTAGTTATGCTGCTTATGGTAATGATGGCCCTGGCCACATAGATTATATAAGAGCACGTAAGTACCCGGTAGTTCCGGGGCAAAAGTTTTCCACAACAACGGAGATACCACCTGCAAGTTTTGATACAGGATTATTTGTCCCGGGGGTAAGCTATAAGATCACAGTTATTAAGACAAATAAAAAACTCTATTTTAAGGTCGAAGGGCAGGGTGTTTCAAAACTATTTTCATGGGATATTACAAATTTCCCGCCTGTTACCGGGGGACGGGTTGGGCTAAGGCACATGTATACCCGCTCTGCAATGTATAAGGGCTTTAAAGTATATACAAAATAGCTCTGTAATACACTTTAACTTTAAACAACTTCAATATAAAAAACCAAATAACCAGATAGGGACCTTATTTCCCCCTCCTGTTTCAATATTATCAGATGCAATCAAATAATTATCCAAATGTTTTACCTGAGAGGTATTTTTACTTCTTCCTCCAACCTCTATGGTTAACTCATCAATGGTAAAATCTCCTGCATTCGGAGAATTGACTTCCATACCTGCATTGAGTAATTGATTCAAAACAAATGTTTCCCTGATATTTCCTATATCAGGCTGCTCTTTAAGTGCAAAGGCAAGATTTGTATTTTCCAAATAAATTTTGTCAGGTTTTTGCAAAGTTGAGACTCCTTTACCTCCCGAACTTAAGGTATTTAACAATCTGGCATTTTTTAATTGATATATGTATTGATAAACGCTATCGCGGCTTAAATCCAGTTTTCTGGCAAGCGCAGCAATATTTGGTTTAAAAGGAACGGACTCAGCAATTACTCCTAATAATCTTTTAACCTTGTTAGCTGTACCTGAATTATATGAGACTATATATGCTAAATCAGAATCTATAATTGTATTTATTATCTGGTTCAATTTTAAGAGATAGGAGTCTTCCCCTTCAATAAAAATCGGCAAATAACCAACGTCCAAATATTTACGAAATGCAGGGAGTGGCCTTAATTTATCGCTAATCATCCGGCTTAAGTCACGATGATTTTTAATAATTTCTGCTACGCTAATTATTTCGAATTCTGCATGGTTGGTAAACTGTAAGAATTCCCGAAATGATAGCCCCGCTAACATATAACTTACAACTCTTCTACTCAAATAAAGTATTCATTTCTGTCGATTTAATACGACAAATTTAAGCTATTTTTGTTGATCCCAATCGACATTTATTGTGTTTTATTTCAAAATTATAAAAAAAAATAGCACTTAAAACATCGGTTTTAAGTGCTATTGATGTGGAATGAATTCCGCTTAAGTGACTCAGCTGGGTCTCGAACCCAGGACCCCATCCTTAAAAGGGATGTGCTCTACCAACTGAGCTACTGAGTCATCCTTGAACCTCCTTTGTTATTCAAAGGCGGGTGCAAAAGTAATATTTATTTTTTTTTCTCCAAATCTTTAAAAAAGAATTAGGTGCAAAAAATAAACCTATATAAACAGGCCTTTAATCCTAACTTTTATATGTACCAGTTATTTATTGCTTTGAGACTCTGTTGGAAATAAACAAAATAAAATCTAATTAATAAAAATAATAGAAAATATTTGAGTGGAAAGCTTTATATTGTAGTTTTGAAGTCTGTATCTAAAAGGGGGATTCGAATTTACAAAACCATTTAGAATTTGTGACTAATATTTCTTTTTAATGACATTAGAAGGCTATATAGTATGTGGGGTAATTGGTTTGATGATCATTGCCCTTGCAAAAGAAGTAATGCGCCCCGGCTTGGTGCTTTTTTCTGCTGTAACTATACTGATGGCTTTTGGTATCATCAATGCTAATGAATCGGTAGCCGGGTTTTCCAATAAAGGGATGATCACCATTGCCCTGTTGTTCCTGGTAAGCGAAGGTGTCAGGCAAACAGGGGCACTTAACAGGGTTGCCCAGGCTTTCCTTCCTAAAAAAAGGGGGAGGATGACATTCTTATTACCTCGCATAATGATTCCCGTTTCGGCACTTTCAGCTTTTTTAAACAATACGCCTGTAGTGATTATTTTTGCCCCTATGATTAAAAAATGGGCGGAGAAATTAAACCTTTCCTCACAAAAATTCTTAATACCTTTATCCTATGCCACCATTTTTGGTGGCATTTGCACATTAATAGGGACATCGACCAACCTGGTTGTCCACGGGTTAATGCTTGATAACGGATTACCTGGTTTCGGGATGTTTGAATTGGGGCGTGTAGGTATTTTTATTGCCATACTGGGGTTTATATATATGTCGATTTTCGGGAATATGCTGCTCCCTGGAAAGAAAATAAAACTTACCACACGCGGGGTCGATTTTAAGGAGTATTATTACGACCTTATCATACCCAAAAACAGCAATTTGATTGGGAAAACAATAGTTGACGGCAGGTTAGCCGAATTAAAAAACCTTTGGGTTTACTCAATCGACAGGGGAGGGAAAGCTATTGATACCGCAAAAGGGGAACACACTATCCAGGCAAATGATAAGATAGTAGTTGCCGGGAAATCAGATAGCCTTGAGTATATACTTAGCCTCGACAGTGTTGAGCTACAAGGGCTTGACCTGGTAAAAGGATTGATCCCAACCTCGGAGCTAAAGCAATACGAGGCTGTATTGTCCCCCCGTTTCCCGGGAATTGGGAGTACAATTGTTGATTTTAACTTCTTCGACCATTACCAGGCTGCTGTTATTGCGGTGCACCGCGATGGTGAGCGGATCACCTCAAATGTAAGGAACCTCATACTGAAGGATGGCGACAACCTGGTTTTGTTGACCAACGAACGTTTTATTAAAAACTGGGGGGAATCAAAAATATTTTATTTAACCTCCTATATTGGAGAACATAAAGATTTGGGGAAAAACTGGAAAAAATGGTCAGCCTTTATTATCCTGATTTTAATGATTGTCGGGGCTACCATTGGAAACAGGGAGTTCTTCCCATCGAGCAAGAAGGTTACATTCGATATGTTTTATTTTGCGGCTATTGCAGCCATCCTTATGGTATGGCTCAAGATAATGCCTCACCAAAAGTATACAAAGGTAATTAGTTGGGACATACTGATTACCATTGCTTCGGCATTTGCATTAAGTAAAGCTATGCAGAATTCGGGTGCTGCCGATGCCCTTGCAAGGACAACGATTAATTTTGCCAAAGCATGGGGTCCTGTCGGGGTTTTAGCTGCTATTTATTTAGTAACTACTATATTTACCGAGATAATCACAAATAATGCTGCTGCTGCACTGGTTTTCCCCATTGCACTCTCCGCAGCAACCCAGCTGGGGGTTAATCCGCAGCCATTTTTTGTAGCTATTGCTATTGCTGCCTCTGCAAGTTTCTCAACACCAATAGGTTATCAGACAAATTTAATTGTGCAAGGGATTGGGAATTACCGGTTTAGGGATTACATAAAAATTGGGTGGCCCCTGAATCTAATTGCATTTATAGTTTCTGTAATCCTGATACCTGTATTTTGGAGTTTCTAGTGCCATGTCATGTGTGAAATGATGTATAAGTCGAAGTTATTTCTTGTTTCTCCAAAATATTTCTTTATCTGGCAGGCTTCTAAGCAAAATCTATTTTAAATATGCCTTTTACTACCATAATCGGTAAGGAGTGTCAAATAAAATTTGATATATTTGCCAACCTTTATAGATATTAAAATATGAAAGATTACAGTCTTACTAACCTCGGAGAGCTGGAAGCTGAAGCAATACACATTATCAGGGAAGTTGCAGCCGAATTTGAAAACCCGGTAATGCTTTATTCCATTGGGAAAGATTCATCGGTTATGGCACGGCTTGCAGAGAAGGCATTTTACCCCGGTAAAGTCCCTTTCCCTTTGATGCATATTGATTCAAAATGGAAATTCAAAGAGATGATTGATTTTCGTGAATCATATACGAAAGAAAAAGGGTGGGATTTGATAGTACATTACAATAAAGAAGGTTTTGAGAAAGGAATCGGCCCTTTTACACATGGAAGCAAGGTACATACGGATGTAATGAAGACCCAGGCTCTTTTGGAGGGGTTAAATAAATATAAATTCGATGCCGCTTTTGGGGGGGCAAGGCGCGATGAAGAAAAATCGAGGGCTAAAGAACGTATCTTTTCGTTCCGAGATAAGTTCCATCAATGGGACCCGAAAAACCAACGCCCCGAATTGTGGAATATTTACAATGCGAAAGTGCATAAGGGTGAGTCGATTAGGGTATTCCCGATTTCAAACTGGACGGAATTGGATATATGGCAGTATATCCGGCTCGAGAACATCCCTATTGTCCCATTGTATTATGCAAAGATGAGGCCTGTGGTAAATGTAGACGGCAACCTGATTTTAGCCGATGACGACAGGATGCCCGAAGAAGTAAGGGCAAAAGCTGAGATGAAAATGGTAAGGTTCCGTACATTGGGTTGCTACCCATTGACCGGCGCTATTGAGTCGGAAGCCGACACCATTGAGAAAATTGTGGAAGAGATGATGACCATCACAAAGTCGGAACGCACTACCCGTGTTATTGATTTCGACCAGGAGGGAAGTATGGAACAAAAAAAGAGGGAAGGCTACTTTTAGGCGCCTCTCCGAACCGGAGTAAAAGAAGTAACTCAATTGAATAAAGAAGTATAAAGAACCTTTTCCCCTTCCGGGGAGGAGATTAAGAAGGAACTTATGGATATTAAATCGTTTCTTGACCAGGATCAAAAAAAAGACTTACTACGTTTGTTAACAGCCGGGTCGGTTGATGATGGGAAGTCAACATTGATTGGAAGGTTGTTGTTCGATAGTAAAAAATTATATGAAGACCAGCTTTCTACACTGGAGCGTGATAGTAAGCGTGTTGGGCATGCCGGCGAAGAAATTGATTATGCCCTTTTATTAGACGGCTTAAAAGCCGAGAGGGAGCAAGGCATAACCATTGACGTGGCTTACCGTTATTTTTCTACGGCTAAACGGAAATTCATTATCGCCGATACCCCCGGGCATGAGCAGTATACACGGAATATGGTAACAGGGGCATCAACTGCTAACCTTGCTATTATCCTGGTCAATGCGCAGACAGGAATAATTACACAGACCAAACGCCATACTTTCCTTGTGTCCTTATTAGGGATTAAGCATATTGTATTGGCTGTTAACAAAATGGACCTGGTGGACTACAGCCAGGAAGTATTTGATAATATATGTGAAGATTATATGAGCTTTGTAACACAGCTTGATATCCCTGACCTCACCTGCATTCCAATGTCGGCACTGAAAGGGGATAATGTTGTCGAACCGTCTGTAAATATGCCATGGTACCATGGGCAAGGCATGCTCGAATTCCTGGAAACAGTTCATATTGGCAGCGACCGGAATTTTAGGGATTTACGCTACCCGGTGCAATATGTACTCCGCCCCGACAGGGAGTTCAGGGGGTTTGCATCACGCATTGCTTCAGGGATAATCAAAAAGGGTGATGAAATTATTGTCCTTCCATCAATGAAAACATCCAAAGTTAAATCAATTGTAACATACGATGGCGAAAAAGATTATGCGTTCCCTCCGCAATCTACAACCATAACCCTGGAAGATGAAATTGATATCTCAAGGGGGGATATGATTGTACATACTGATAACAGGCCCCGTATTGAGAGGCATTTCGAAGCAATGTTGGTATGGATGGACGAAACACCCATGGACCTATCGACCCATTTTTTTATAAAACATACCACTAACAATGCCAAGGCCCGTATCGACAAGGTTCAGTATAAAGTTGACGTAAATACCCTTCAGAAACTGGAAGTCGGGCATTTTGAGTTGAATGAAATAGGCAGGGTGGTTATTACAACTACCAAACCTTTATTTTTTGACCCCTACACGAAAAACCGCCAGACAGGTGCATTTATACTGATCGACCCGGTTACCCATAATACCAGTGCAGTAGGGATGATTATTGACCAACTGAGCAGTAAAGACCTTCCATCGAGGATTACCAACATGGATAAGGAGAAGATTGCCAGGGGAGAGGCTCTTATTTCCCGAGACGAGAGGGTGGCAAAATATAACCAGGAAGGGGAAACCATCTGGATAACAGGGATTCATGGTTCAGGGAAGAATGAACTGGCATTCACGCTCGAAAAGAAACTTTTTGATAATGGAGCCACAGCAGTCTTGCTTGATGGAAGTTCGGTACGACTGGGGTTGAACCGTGAATTGGACTATTCTCCTACCGACCAGGCGGAACATTTACGCCGTGTTGCCCATGTATGCCGCTTACTGAACGACCAGGGGATTATTGCAGTTTGTTCATTTATATCGCCCGATGAATCTATTCGCAGGCAGGTTGCCGAGATTATTGGGAAAGACAGGTTCCACCTCATACACATGGATGCATCAACAGAATATTGCCATAAGAACAATGCAGAGTTTTATGAAAAGGCAAAAAATGGCGAAATTGAAAATATCCCAGGTTTTGATTTGCCTTACGATGTCCCTGAAGATGCTGTTTTCAAGTTTAACCCCGAAGAAAACGGTAGTAATGCTGAGATAATACTGGAATACCTGGCAAAGAAGAAAATCTACCCCGTGAAATAAGGGCAGTTTTATTTGATAATTATTATTTATCAATCTGTACGAAATGAGTAACAAGGGGCAAAAAATACTTGTAACCGGCGCGGCAGGGTTTATTGGTTACCACCTGGTAAAAAAGCTTCTGGGAAATGGGGCGCAGGTGGTCGGTATTGATAATATCAATAGCTATTACGACACCCGCCTTAAATTTGCCCGGCTTTCAGAAACCGGGATTCCTGCTGATGCCAATAATTGGAACTCCCCTGTACAAAGCTCAAAATACAGTAACTATAAGTTCGTCCGGATGAACCTTGAAGATAGGGGAGAGGTATCTGCCCTTTTCGGGGAAGAGGGGTTTGATATGGTTTGCAACCTGGCTGCCCAGGCGGGGGTACGGTACAGCATAGAAAACCCGTTTGCTTATATCGACAGTAATATCGTAGGGTTTATGAGTATCCTTGAGGCTTGTAGGCACAACAACGTGAAACACCTTGTTTACGCCAGCTCTTCAAGTGTTTATGGCAACAGCGGTAAAATGCCTTTATCGGTAGATGATAATGTCGACCACCCGATTAGTTTATACGCTGCCACAAAAAAGAGCAACGAGTTAATGGCTCATACCTATAGCCATTTATATGGTTTGCCAACAACCGGGTTGCGTTTTTTTACGGTTTATGGCCCATGGGGAAGGCCTGATATGGCATATTTCCTTTTTTCGAAAGCAATACTCGAAGAAAAACCAATAAAAGTTTTTAACCAGGGGGATATGTACCGCGATTTCACCTATATTGATGATATTGCCGAAGGCATCTCCAGAGTGGTTAACAACCCTCCTGAAGGAGGGGGGGCACCTTTCAAAATTTATAATATCGGCAATTCAACGCCGGTAAAACTGATGCACTTTATTGAAGCTATTGAAAAAGCATTGAAAAAGGAGGCGGTAAAGGATTTCCTTCCCATGCAGCCGGGCGATGTATATAAAACCTATGCCGATGTAAGCGGACTAATGGACGATATTGGCTACCGGCCGGATACTCCTCTTGATGAAGGTATCCAACAATTTGTTGATTGGTACCTGGATGTATACCTTTCGAAGGTTATAGCAAAATAAAACTCAATTCGTTCATTTTGAAGAAGTTAGGTTGTAAAGAAAAAAAAGCAGGCCTGTAAGCCGGGTTCTGTACCCCGAATACACGGGGCCTCTGTCATTTATCTTGCAACAGCATCACTGCTGAAGTCGTGCAGCCTACCCCTTCCGGCTTCCCTTGCGGGAACAGGGCGGGCAGCCCTGATTATACTACCGGAATATATTTGGCCTTGCAACCCATGAGGCGTGCGGCTTCCGGGGTCACCCCCGGAACCGGTGGGCTCTTACCCCACCTTTTCACCCTTATCCCGCTACACGGGACGGTTATTTTCTGTCACGCTACTGCCCTTTCTCAAAGGCCTTCCTGTTAAGAAGCATGGTGCCCTGTGTTGCCCGGACTTTCCTCCCCCGCCATTGGCGGGGGCGACAGAGCGGCCTGCTGGCTGCAAAGGTACATAAATACAATGGAATGATGTGTGCATAGGGTACGGTATTTATATATTTACTAATTTCGCGTGGTGGTAAATGGAATATAATAAACAACTTCAATAAAAGCAGAAAGATGAAGAAGCTATCATTGGTAATATGTGTTTATAACGAAGAACTCAATATCGCCCCTTTGAGCAAGCAAATTAAAGAAGCACTGGAAGGCTTCGACTATGAAGCTATTTTTGTCGATGATGGCTCAACAGATGCAACACGTTCTGAAATATTAAAAATAAACGATGAACATTTCCTTTTGGTAGAATTAAAACGGAACTACGGTCAAAGTTCGGCTTTACAGGCCGGGATCGACCAGGCAGAAGGCGAATTTGTTGTTCTGCTGGATGGCGACCTCCAGAACGACCCTGCCGATATTCCGATGATGCTAAAAATAGCAGAAGAAGGGGAATATGATTTGGTGTCTGGTGTACGTGCAAACAGGAGGGATGGTATGTTTCTAAGGAAAATACCCAGTAAAATAGCCAATTATATTATCCGTAAATCCACCGGTACGAAAATGAAAGATTTGGGGTGTACCCTCAAAGTTTTTACCCGCGAAACAGCAAAAAGCATTCATATTTATGGCGAATTGCACCGCTATATCCCCGTGTTGGCATCGCTCGAAGGTGCCACCAAATTTACCCAGGTCGATGTGAACCATAAGCCGCGCGAATTTGGGAAGTCAAAATATAATTTAACACGTACCACAAAGGTGGTCAGCGATTTATTGCTAATGCTATTCTTAAAAAAATACCTTCAAAAACCCATGCACTTTTTCGGTATGTTAGGCATAGTTACTTTGCTGATAGGGGGTGCTATTAACATATATATGTTGTTTTTGAAAATTATGGGGCACGAGATATGGGGGAAGCCTTTGATGATACTGGGGGTGTTTTTAGTGATGGGTGGTATCCAGTTCATAACAATTGGTATCATCGCCGAATTGCAAATGCGTACCTATTTCGAGTCGCAAAAGAAAACACCCTACCGGGTAAAAAGGGTTATCCCGGCAAAAGAAAATCAGTAGTAATTTAGCCCTCATTTTTATTTTGTTTGATCCGGGATGGGATTTAAACAGTCTCTAAGCAAATCTTTTTTATATTTGATTTTTGTTATTTGTAATTTATAAGGAATGCCTGAAGAAATACAGAGTAAAGTTGACGAATCTTTGGTGAAACGTTTTGCCAATGGCAACATGAAAGCATTTGATGCGATTTATTCTGTATTTAATCAAAAGTTGCAGAATTTTGTATTCACTTTGGTGAAAACCGAAGCCGATACCGAAGAGATAGTACAAGAGGTGTTTGTTAAAATATGGGAAAACCGGGGTAGGTTAAAAAATTATGCATCTTTTGAAACATACCTATTCACCATTGCTTATAATACTACTATGAGTTTATTAAGGAAGCGGTCAAAAGAATCCCAATATATTGAATACGTAAAATCAGTGCAGGTGGAGGTGGATGAAAAAGATGATATTGATGATCTCAACATAGACGAGGTCAATGAGTCATTAAACCTCATGATAGAAAAAATGCCTCCCCGGCAACGCGAAGTATTTAAAATGAAACATTTTCAAAATTATTCCTACAAAGAAATTGCCGCCAGCCTGATGATATCTGTCAATACAGTTGAAAATCACATTGTTAAAGCACATAAATACCTGAAAGAAAATTTAAGTAAGGACTATTTGCTATACATCCTTTTCATCAATCTTTTCCGGTAAGCAAAAAAAACCAGGTTCGGACTAGTGGTTTGATTAATTTTTGCGTCTAACATAAGATTTGTTTAATAATTGTTGCGATGGATAAAGGACTTTTAGAAAAGTTTATCAATAATAACTGTACTTCCTCCGAAATTGATTCGATATTCGATTGGATTCAAAAAGAACCGGATAAAATTACAACGCAGGTTTTACTTAGGAGCTATTGGGATAGGGTTAAAACTTCTAATATAATTTTAGATGGACAACAGCACCAGCAACGCCTCGACAGGATACACCACTTAATAAACCTAAACCAGTCTGAAAAATTAACAATTGGGAAAACACGTTTATTCCCTTCAAAAAAGGTTTCATTTATACAAATATTCTCAAGGGTTGCGGTTATCCTTTTAATCCCTGTGATAACTTTATTGGTTTACACCCGTTTTTTTCAGCATGGCACTTATAATATGCAGGGCGAACCTCAAATGAATGAAATAATCTCTCCGATGGGTTCACGTACATCCCTGGAATTATCTGATGGCACAAAGGTATGGTTGAACCATGGCAGTAAAATGATTTACCCGCAAAGGTTCACAGGTAAAACACGGATAGTCCGATTATCTGGGGAAGGCTATTTCAAGGTAGCGCATAACCGGTCGATACCATTTATAGTCGAAGCCGGAGGGATGGCTGTGAAGGCTGTAGGCACAAATTTTAATGTAAAGGCTTATGACGATGATACAAATTTTGAAACCTCGCTGGAATCAGGGAAAGTAATCATTTTAAAAGAAACGCCGAATAAAGAATTAACTGTTTGTGAAATGAAGCCAGGGCAGCATTTTATGTTCAATAATACAAACAATAAATATTCTTTGAAAACCGAAGATCTAATTAAATACGTTGCATGGAAAGATGGGAAACTGGTATTTATAGACGATACAATGGATAAGGTAGCCGAACGCCTTTCACGGAGGTACAATGTGGATATAAACCTTGAAGGGACAGGATTAAAAGACCTTACTTATACGGCAACATTTATTGATGAATCACTTTACCAGATTCTTGAAATGCTGGAGATTGTAACCCCTATTTCTTATTCAGTTTCTGAAAGGTATAAACTGCCGGACGGTACCTATACGAAACGGAAGATTTCAATTTACAGGGAAGAAAAATAATAAACCAACTAAACTTAATAGGATGCCTATGAAAGAATAATTGAAAAAAAGCAGGGCAATGCGCCACATTACCCTGCTTTATGTGATTAAAATACTCTTGAAAAAGAGTGATTTCTAACCATTAACAAAACAAAAGTATGAAAAAATTTATTCATTTTGCCATAAGGGCAAAAAATGCGTGGTACACGCGAAAACTATTATTATTAATGAAATTGACAATTTTCTTATTGCTATTTGCAGCCATCCAGGTTATGGGGCTTGAGTCCTACTCACAGGGGGCAACGCTTACATTGAATTTGAAAAGTGCTTCATTGAAAGAGGTACTTGCCTCAATTGAGGAAAACAGCGAGTATTACTTCCTTTACAGTTCTAAAATGATAGACGTAGAAAGGAAGATGGATGCTATCAATATTAAAGAGAAAAATATTTTTATTGTATTAGACGAAATACTAAAAGGTACAAATATTGAATATGTTGTTAAGGGTAGGCAGATTTTGTTGTCAGGAAAGCACCTACAGGATAATACTGTTGAAAACAATTTACAAAGTAAGGTTATTTCAGGGAAAGTAACCAATTCTTCGGGAGAACCAATCCCAGGTGTAACAATAATTGTAAAAGGGACTACACAGGGGGCAATAACCGATAGCGAAGGGAATTATTCCCTCTCTGGTATCCCCGCCAATGCCATACTGGTATTCTCGTTTGTGGGGATGAAGAGCCAGGAAATTGCAGTATCGGGTAAACAAAAAGTCAATGTTGTTTTGGAAGAAGAAACGTTTAGCCTTGATGAGGTAGTCGCTATTGGATATGGAAGTATAAAAAAGTCGGATTTAACCGGATCCGTAGCGTCAGTAAACTCGGATGACCTAAATGCATTTCCAACTAATAGTGCCGTACAGGCATTGCAGGGGCGAGCCGCAGGGGTTCAGATACAATCAGATAATGGTGGCGAGCCTGGTGGTAATTACAATATTCTTATTAGGGGTAGTTCTTCAATAAATGCTTCAAGTAGCCCGCTTTATGTAATTGATGGTTTTCCTCAGGGGACATTGCCTCCTGCTGACGATATTGAATCAATAGAAATATTAAAAGATGCCTCTGCTACGGCAATCTACGGTTCACGTGGGGCAAACGGCGTAGTTCTGGTCACCACTAAAAAGGGTGTACAAGGGGATACTAAAATTCGTTTGAATACCTCGTATTCAGTACAGAATGAAATAAAACGGTACGACCTGCTCAATGCCCAGCAGTTTGCTGAAATGATCAACACAGTAACTGGGTCTAATGCTTTTGGTAGTCCTGCATCACTTGGGGTAGGTACTGATTGGCAGGATGAAATATTTCAAACAGGAAATATCCAAAACTATAATTTATCAATATCTGGAGGAGCCGACAAAGTAAATTATTACCTGTCAGGTGTTTATTTCGACCAGAAGGGAATTATTCTGGATTCTGATTTTAAAAGATATTCATTAACATCTAATATTAATATAAATGCTTCAGAGAGTGTAAAATTTGGACTGAATCTACTTATCGGAAGAAGTGACCAGAACAGGTTGTCTACACAAGAAGGAACTACTTCTTCACAAGGAGGAGGGGTTTTATCAACTGCTTTGTTATTTGCTCCGTCAGAGCCAATATATAATGAAGATGGTTCATACACTATTCATCCTTTAGGGACTCCGTTAGATAATCCGGTTGCCCTGGCACTGGAAAGGCCATCGCAAACATTGTCTGATTACATGCAAGCCAGTCTTTCGGGGGAATTTGACCTGTTTAAAGATTTTAAATATAAACTTATTATCGGTATCGGAACCAATAACAGCAGGGCTGGTAATTATGTTTCTTCTAAATTGGAATATGGAAAAACTGTAGGAGGCATAGCAAGATTAAATAACTCAAAAAGTACAAATGTCCTAGCTGAGAATTATTTCACATATTCCAAAGATTTTGGAGAAATTCATTCTCTGTCTATTATGGGAGGTTATTCTTTTCAATCATTCTCTTCCGAAAGTTCAAGAGCCAGTGGTAGCGATTTTCTTACTGATGCAGGTACCTGGTGGAATTTGGGTGGTGCATCTATATTCCAACAACCGGGCTCAAGTCTTGTGGAATCGGAATTGAGTTCTTTTTATGGACGGATAAATTATTCAATCAATGATAAGTATCTTTTTACAGCTAATGCCCGGTATGACGGTTCATCGAGGTTCGCTAGAAATAATAAGTGGGCATTTTTCCCTTCCGGGGCATTCGCCTGGAATATTTACAAAGAGGGTTTCTTAGCAGATTCTGAGACTATCAGCCAATTAAAGTTCCGTGCAAGCTACGGGATAACAGGTAATCAGGCAATCAGCCCTTATCAGTCGTTGGCAAGGTTCAGGTATGTTTTTGCTGTGGATAACGGGAAGGTTGTGAATGCTGTGAGTCCATTATCCGTGGCAAATAATGACCTTACCTGGGAGAGTACAGCACAAACTGATGTAGGATTGGACCTGGGTTTATTCAATAACACATTACTTATTAATGCAGATTATTATAGTAAAATAACTTCAGACTTATTGTTCAGGGTTCCATTGCCTCAATATTCAGGTTATCCAGATCAGTTGAAAAATATTGGTGAAATTGAAAACAAAGGTTTTGAATTCGCACTGGAGGTTAAAAATATTGTAAAGGTGATTCAATGGGATTCTAAGTTTAACCTTTCTTTAAACCGTAATAAGGTACTTAGTTTACCCGAAGGTAATGATGTATTATACAGGACTGCTCCTGGGCAATTTGTAGGGATACAGAATTCTCAGATAATCAGAGAAGGTGAACCGCTGGGGTCTTTTTACGGATATGTTTATGAAGGCGTTCAGCAAAGTGGCGATGAATTGCTTGATGGTGCAGAAGGAGTTGGTGGGGAAAGGTTCAGGGATATTTTAGATGATGGTATGCTCACCAATGAAGACAGGACTATTATTGGAGACCCAAATCCTGATTTCTATTGGGGGTGGAGCAACAACTTTTCATTCAGGAATTTTGATTTAAATATATTTTGGCAAGGCGTTGAGGGGAATGATATGCTGAATTATACCAGGATGGGACTGGAATCAACCCTGGGTACTTACAATTCTACTACTGCAATTCTTGATAGTTGGACTCCTGCAAATACTGACACTGACATACCTCAAATGGCCATCAGGTCTCAACGGCTTTCTTCTCGTTGGGTTGAAGATGGTAGCTATATCCGGCTAGAAAATGTAGTTTTAGGTTATACCCTCCCTAAAAGGGTCCTTGATAAGATGAACCTCAGTTCTTTAAGGATCTATGTTAGTGGGCAGAAATTATTAACCTTCACTAAATATAAAGGTTTTGACCCGGAGGTCAGCTGGAGCAGTGGTAACAGGAATATAGGGATCGACTATGGTAGTTATCCCAATACAAGGAGCTTTACAGTTGGGTTAAATGTTGGATTCTAATAAAAATTCTAAAATTGTTAAAAATGAAAAATTCAATTAAAATATTAACATTATTTATTGTAATGATATTTGGATTTGGGGCCTGCTCCGACCTGGAGGAAAATCCGGTAGGGCTACTTGCTCCAGAAGGTTTTTTTAAATCACCAACAGATGTTGAAGCCGCTATATTTGGGGCTTATGGGAGGATGGCTTCTGATCAGGCTTGGGGCGGAGAAACCCAACAGGCATTAATGTTATTAAGCGATATGGTTGATGTTGGAGCACCCTGGACTGCTATTCAGAATCATGAAATAAATGGTTTTACGCTTACATCAACTCATTATTATTCCTTACTAATGTGGAAAAGAGCCTACGATATTATTGGGGCAACAAATACAGCCATATTAGGGGCAAAAACAATTGATGCCAGTGAAGAGTTAAAATTAACTCTCGAAGCCGAAGCAAGAGTGATAAGGGCATTTATATACTTCACCTTTGTACAGCTGTTTGGCGACATGCCATACCTGGATACGCCAGTTGCAGAGCCAGACGCTGTTAGTACTATGTCGAAAACTTCAGAAGAAGATATTTATAATAATATTATTGCTGATTTGAAGTTTGGAATGGAACACCTTCCGATGAAATATTCTAATAATGTACGCACACGTGCAACAGCCGGTACGGCTGCTACTATCCTGTCGTCAGTATACCTTACCCTGGGCAATTGGCAAGAAGCTTATGATTACGCAAAATGGGTGATTGACAGGGCTGGTGAGTTAGATTATAGCCTGGTTGACGACTATCAGGATTTATTTGATGCAACTAAACAAGACGGTATATCAGAACATATATTTGCTGTTGATTTCCTTGGTGGCTTGCGTCATTCTGACAATGATGACATTATTCCGCCATTAACAGGTAATAATTTTACCGGAGGTTGGAGTATTCTTATCCCGTCAATGTTAGTTTATACAACCTGGAACCCGGAAGATTATAGAAGAAAGGTGAGTTTGGCAGATACCATCATTTATAAAGGTGTTGCGAGGCCTTATACCGAATTTGTTGTTCCAAGGCCTTACCTTGCAAAGTATTGGAGGTTTCCCGGAGATGCACTTCGTGGAGGAAGGCGCTCAGATAATAACTATGTCCTATACCGGTATGCTGAGGTGCTTTTAATTGCCGCTGAAGCCCAAAATGAGTTAAAAGGCCCTACTACCGAAGTGTTAGGGTATATAAACCAGGTAAGGGAAAGAGCCAGGAATTGGCCTGGCAAAGTATCAGGTTTCCCAGCCGATGTCCCTGCAGGCTTAACCAAAGACGAGTTCAGGAATGTTATTTTGGAAGAAAGGAAGTTAGAATTCGCATTTGAATATAAAAGGTGGTTTGATATTAAACGCCGCAAATTGGGAGATGAGGTATTTAAAGGTGCTAATTCCCTTGAACCTCACCCCGGGTTTGATAGCGGCAAACATTATTTGTTGCCAATACCACAGACAGAATTAGATATAAACCCGAATTTAAAACCACAGAACCCCGGGTATTAAATGTATTTTTGAGTTTTAATAAACAGTCTCTTAATGTTTGGCTGGGTACATGGGTTGTGATATTTATCCTATCTTGTGTATTCAGCTGAATTTCTTTTATATTGCATTGATCATTGGACTTCTTAATTTATGAAAAATTATTGTTATGAACAGGTATCCTTTTGTGCTAAGTTTCAGAGGATTGCATAAAGCCCTTTTTGATAAAGCCCGGGCAAAACTCAAATGGTTGAATCTGAGTATCCTGCCTTTACTTGTTTTATGCCTTTATCCACTTAGTTCAAATGGTTTTGTAAATGATTTACGTGCCGGTGGGTATAGTTTAATCCCGGCACCTCAAAAGGCCCAGCTTTCAGGGCAGGATATAGTCATTGATAATAGTTGGGCAATCGAGGCCCGGCCAGGGAAAGGAGATACCGCATTAAAAAGCCTCCGCTCGGGGGTAGCAGGGCTTTTTGGATTGGAGTTTACAGGAGGGAGTACAAATAAGATAATCCTTGAGGTTAAGCCGGGGGTAATAGGCGGAGGAATTGCGGATGAGTTAGCAGCCCAGGGGTACCGCCTGGAAATCCACCCTGGTTTAGTCAGGATTATAGGGAATGCCGAAGCCGGCTTATTTTATGGGGTACAAAGTTTCCTGCAATTGTTACGCCCGGTAAGCAATAATGAGTTCTCTTTGCCTGAAGGGATAATAACCGACTGGCCCGATTTAGAGTTGCGTTTTATTCATTGGGATACAAAACATCATCAAGACAGGCTCGAAACATTAAAACGGTATTTAGTCCAGGCTGCATTCTTTAAGGCCAACGCTGTTGCATTCGAGATTGAAGACAAATACGAGTATCCAAGCCACCCGGTAATTGGTGCCCCCGGGGCATTTACCAAGTCGGAGATGCAGGAACTGACAGCTTATGCCCTCGAAAGGCATATACAATTAGTCCCTGTTGTACAGGCACCATCGCACATGGCCTACGTGCTGAAGCATGAAGAGTTTGCACATCTTAGGGCAGACAGTAGTAACTACCATATATGTATGTGCGATGAAGAAGCCATGCAACTCATTTTTGACATGTACCAGGATATGATTGACGCAACTCCCGGAGTAAATTATTTTTTCGTTTCAACAGATGAGGTTTATTATGCAGGGATATGTAGTAAATGTGAGAAGGAATACAACGATATTAACCGGAGTCAAATATGGGTTGATTATGTAAACCGTGTGCATAAGTGGATGTCTAAACATAACAGGCGTATGTTGTCATGGGTAGAATACCCGCTGTTAGCAGAACATATTACCCAGTTGCCGGCAGGTTTGATTGATGGTATTGTGGGTACTTCCCGTTCAAAAGAGTGGATTCAGAATGAAAATAAAGCCGGGGTCAGGCAGTTGGCCTATAGTTCAATGCAAGGCTCAGAGTTACTTTTCCCAAACTATTTCCCAACCAATTATCGAAACAGGGATATTGAAGGGCGCCTCGAAGATGCTTCCGATAATGTAGTAGATGTGCAAAATATGGGTGCAAACTTAATCGGGGTTTTTGCCGCTGCCTGGGACGATGCGGGGCTGCATAACGAAACATTTTGGCTTGGGTGGGCTACCGTAACCCAGTATGGGTGGACTGCCGGGAAGCCGGTGCTTGAACAAAATATTGCCGATTTTATGGATGCCTTTTACGGGATGGATAGCCCATATATGGTAGGTATTTACAGAGGCTTGGAAGAGGGTGCCCGTTTTTACGAAGGTATTTGGGATACTGAAATATCTAAAGAGCGTAAACCGGGTTATGGGAATTCGCATGGAAAAGGAATTGGCACCGAGCGGTACGATTTAGTGTTAAGCATGCCCGCTTTACCGTCTACTGTTGATTTGAAAAGAAATTCAGAGTTTAAAACCAGGTACTCCGGGCAAATAGGGAAAGCATCGCAATTAATTCATGAAAATGACTGGTTGATTAACCAACTTATGTTTGCAACTACCCGGGTAACACGTAACAGGTACAACCTGGAAGTCTTGTTATCAATTGCCTATATCGAACGTTTTTCTATAAAAACATTATTAACCCTGGGGGAAATAGATGCCCATCTGCAAAATGCTTCTAAGAACGAAGGAAGCCATTCTTCGAAAGTAGGGCAACTGGTAGAAGCCTATAAGTTGGCAGGGCAAATACTAAAAGAACAGGATGGTGTGTGGCCTCAATTAGTTGCAACCTGGGAGAAAAGCCGGTTTGAGAAATGCAGGAGTGTCAATGGCAAAAAATTCGTACACGTATTGGATGATGTAAAAGACCACTTTGCAGACCGTAGGTTGGGGCTTGAATACATGATAGCCCCGTTTGAAAGGATGCGCATCAGGGAATGGCGTATCCAATTGGGGAATATCATTAATGAGTATGCAAAAGCCAATCATGTTGCAGTCTCTGGAGTTGACCCTGTTAGGATAGAAGATTGAAACATTGCTTGATAACTGAACATAAAATAAAAACAGGAGGGAAAGGTAAAATGAATCTAATAATCCAAAGGGCATTGAATGTTGTATTATTGGCATGTTGTATTTCATGCTCAAATCAGAAAGGTACGAATGACACAGGATCAATATCCCGGGATTCACTAAAAGAATCAAATACATGGCAATTTGAATGCCAACGCGATGAGATTGCCCCGGAGCATTGGGTCGATAGTGGGAAAATGTATAAAGGGCAGCCGACTTATGCTTTATCAGGAGGCGGGAAAGAGTATGCCAATGGGTGTTGGGCAAGGAAGATGCCTGTTCAATCAAATTATTTTTATGAATTTACAACTCACTATCTTGCCCAAAACCTTGATGATCCGTTAAGGAGTGCCCTGGCACGTGTCTTATGGTTCGATGAACATGGGAAAGAGGTATTGGTGGCTGAATACCCTGCAACCCTGGCGGCTAAAACTCCTGAAGGGTGGAACACTATACAACAGGTTTATCAATGCCCCGAAAAAGCAGTGTCTGCCCGTTTGGAACTTGTATATCGTTGGGATTCCGATGGTAGCGTATTTTTCAGTGATGCAGAATTTAAACAAGTCCGGCCTATTGAACCTGAAAAGGTAAAATTAGCCACAGTGCATTACATACCTGCAAAAAACTCTACTACACAGGAGAACCTGGGGCAGTTTTCAAAATTCCTTGAAGAAGCAGGCGAAAAAGAAGCCGATATAGTTTGCCTCCCCGAAGGGATAACGGTGGTTAATACAGGGATGTCGTATATTGATGTTGCAGAACCGGTTCCTGGCCCTACTACTTCTTACCTTGGTGAGATTGCTAAAAAGTATGGGATGTATATAGTTGCAGGAATCTATGAGCGCGATGGCGCAGTTGTTTATAATACTGCTGTCCTGATTGGAAGAGATGGGGGGCTTGTAGGCAAATACCATAAGGTTTGTTTACCCAGGGAAGAAATCCAGGGAGGGATAACTCCCGGAGAGGGCTTCCCTGTATTTGAAACTGATTTTGGCAAAGTAGGGATGATGATTTGTTGGGACGTTACATTTCCTGAAGTAGCCAGGATGCTTACTTTAAGAGGCGCAGATATAATTATGCTCCCTATTTGGGGAGGTATCCCTGAACTTGCTGTAGCCCGGGCTATTGAGAACCAGGTATACCTGGTTACCTCAAGTTATAGTACCAAAGAGATGAAATCTGCAATATTTGATAAAGGCGGGGCTATTCTGGGGGAAGCAGATGGTACAGAGCATGTAAAAGTGGTGGAGGTTGACCTTAGCAAACGAAAAATGTGGCCATTTTTAGGTGATTTGAAAAACAGGATTGTAAGAGAGATGCCACCGCAAAGGTTATCCGCTGGCAGATAGGCGATAATTTTAAAAAGCTACTCAACATCTCGTCCCTTTACCAAGTCAACAGACGAAGACATTGCGGCTATTGAAGAAGATTATTTGGAGATATTTATGCACCCTACTACAAATGATGCTGCAACACAGGGGGGACAATAATTTTTAAACAACTTCATTCAAAAAAAACAGACAACCAATTAACTCAAAAATTCATTTTAAAATATTATTCAGCCCCAGAATCCGGGATTAATTTCTAAATGGTTTCCTGAAATTTAATTAACTTCCCGGTTTAAATCAGTATATAATAATGGACCTGGATAAGATAACGATATCAAATGTTTACAAGCGCCGCAAAAACGACCGCGACATTTTTCAGGAATTAATGCCTACCAAGGTAAAGGAGGTGTTGCTGGTTGCTACTCTTTACGACTCATACTCAATTGTAAGGGAGGGGCAGTTCAGCGATAAGATCAGGGGCGAGTACCTGCAATTGAATTTATATGCAGCCCCCCGGTTTACCAGCGTAAACTCACGCGAAGATGCATTATTGTCCCTGAAACACATGGATTTCGACATTATTATTATTATGGCCGGTGTTGATAAGGATTTTCCTGTTAAGATTGCCAGGGATATCCATGAATTACGCCCCAATACCCCTCTGCTATTGTTGGTAAATAATAATGCCGACTTGCGTTATTTCCAGATGGAAGGGCAAAAACTCAATTTTGTTGACAGGATATTTGTATGGAATGGCAACTCGAACGTGTTCCTGGCAATGATCAAATATGTTGAAGACAAAAAGAATATTGCACGCGATACGCAAAATGGGAACGTAAGGGTAATATTGTTGGTTGAAGACAGTATCCAGTATTATTCGCGCTACCTGCCAATCCTATACACAACGGTGATGACACAGACTCAGGTACTCGTCCAGGATGAGGCCAGTGACGACCTTCATAAAATATTAAAGATGAGGGCCCGCCCAAAGGTCATCCTGGTTAGTACTTATGAAGAGGCGGTCAGGATAATCAATGCCTACCGTGATTATATGTTGTGCGTAATTTCAGATGTGGAATTTGAAAGGAATGGTATCCCTGATGACGATGCAGGGGTAGATTTGTTAAAATATACCCAGCAAACAATGCAATTCCCAATCCCTGTTGTGCTTCAGTCGCACGATATTGCCAACGCACAGCGCGCATCTGAAATAAATGCGGAATTTATTGATAAGAATTCTGAAAGCCTTGCTCTTGATATACTCCATTTCCTTTACCGGAAGCTGGGCTTTGGCAATTTTGTGTTTAAAGACAGCTCAGGCAGCCCTGTAATGGAAGCAGAAAACCTCCGTGAATTTCAGGAGATGTTTAAAGTAATACCCGACTCGGTTTTGGAATACCATGCCAGGCGGAACTCTTTCTCAACATGGCTGATGGCGCGTGGTGAAATAAATATGGCGCAACGGTTGCGCCCTTACCAAACCGAGGATTTTAAATCGACCGAAGAACTAAGGCAGTTTTGTTTGAATACGTTCAAATCGGAAAAGTTAAAAAAACTCAGGGGTACAATTGTAAATTTCAACCCCTCTTTGGAAAAATCCAACCGGTATATTATCCGGTTGGCAAAAGGTTCGCTGGGGGGCAAAGGCAGGGGTATGGCTTTTTTGAGCCATTTTATCGAAAATATAGACTTCAGCAAAATTATCTCTGGTTTAAATATCCGGATACCGACAACAGCTGTAATCGGCGCACTGGAGTTCGATAAATTTTTGGAGTTGAATAATCTTTACGAGGAGGTGTATAGCAATAACGATTTTGAGTTAATAAAAAATATATTCCTTGAGTCACAGTTTGATGAAGACCTAATGGACAGGTTGAATCAATTTATTCAGTATGTCGATAAACCATTGGCAATCCGTTCGTCAGGATTATTTGAAGATTCGTTGTTGCAACCATTCTCAGGCGTTTATGCCACTTACATGCTACCCAACAACCACCCTGATATTTCCGTCAGGATTGAACAACTGATTACGGCGGTCAAGCTGGTTTATGCAAGTATCTTTACCGAATCGGCACGTTCCTATTTTGATGCGGTTAATTATAAAATTGAAGAAGAGAAGATGGCTGTCATCATTCAGGAGGTAGTCGGGCATGAATATAACAATAAATATTACCCTAATATTTCAGGAGTTGCCCAGTCGTATAATTACTACCCTATATCGTATATGGAGCCTGAAGATGGATTCTCGGTAGCTGCTGTCGGGTTAGGGGTTTATGTGGTTGGCGGCGAAAATGCTTACCGGTTTAGCCCCAGGTACCCGAATGTTAATTCAACCGACATCAAGGACCAGCTAAGGGACTCGCAGAAGGTCTTTTATGCGATAGATATGAGCCTTGGGAAGGTAGACCTGGCAGGTGGCGGCGAAGATGCTTCAATTAAACAATACCGTATTCGCGAGGCTGAAAAAGATGGTACGCTTGAACATTGTGCGTCTACTTACGATATGGAAAACGACAGCCTTATTCCGGGGGTAGCGGTAAAAGGCCCCAGGGTTATTGATTTTGCCAATATTTTAAAGTATAATTACCTCCCCTTTGCTGATACTTTGCAGGTGCTGTTGAAACTATTTAAAGAAGCAATGGGGTCGCCGGTTGAGATTGAATATGCTATTGACCTTGAACCGGGCGATAATAACCTCCCCACCTTTTACCTGCTTCAGATAAAACCGCTTATACGCCGTGATGACCAGGTAGATATTGATATTGATGCCGTAGGCCGTGAGAACCTGTTGATGTATGCCGAAAGAGGCATGGGGAATGGCGAGGTCGCGGGAATTACAGATGTTGTATATGTCGACCTGAATAGGTTCGATAAAATGAAAACCAGGGAAATAGCAAAGGAGATCAGCCTTATTAATAAAGAATTCGAGGATTTGGGGAAAGAATACGTCCTGATTGGCCCAGGCAGGTGGGGCTCGCGCGACCCATTTACCGGGATTCCGGTAATCTGGGCAAATATCTCGAAAGCGAGGGTGATTATCGAAATGGGGCTAAAAGATTTCCCCCTTGACGGTTCGTTAGGTTCACACTTCTTCTATAATGTAACATCCATGAATGTTGGTTATTTTTCGGTTCCCCACAATTCGCGCAAGGCATCGTTAAATATTGAGGTGCTTGAGCAGCAGGAGGTTTTACGTGAACTGGAATATGTAAAGCATGTACGTTTTCCGCGCCCGTTAAATATTTTAATGAATGGACGTAAAAGGCAGGGCCTGATTTGTTTTGAGAAGTAAATGAATACAGTATCTTTATCGGTAAATTAACTAAAATCATGAAAAATAAACCTATTCTGCTTTTACTTGCGGCCTTTTTGTGCCTGAATGCAAGTGCCAAAAATTTCCTTGTCGAATCGCCTGATAAGTCACTAACTCTTAAAGTTGAGGTTGGGGATGTCATCTCCTGGTCGGTGGCATTGGATGGGAAGCCGCTAATTGACAGATCAGTAGTTGCTTTGCAGTTGGACGATGAAGTATTAGGAGTAAACCCCAAAGTAACCAAATCATCTACAAAAAAGGTAAATGAAACTTCGCAGGCAGTTGTGAATTATAAATTCAGTAATGTAATTGACCGGTGCAATGAACTGCTGCTGGTTTTTAAGGGGAAGTATTCACTTCGCTTCAGAGTATATAATAATGGCATAGCTTACCGTTTTGAAACAGGACGAAAAGGCGGGTTGATTGTTAAAGACGAAAAAATGGAAATTAACTTTGCAGGTAATTGTTCTGTTTTTTTCCCTGAAGAAGAAAGTTTCTTTTCGCATTACGAACGGTTGTATCTCGATACAACTTTGAATGCAATTAGTGGAGCCCAAATGTGTAGCCTCCCTGCCCTGGTTGCAGCACCTGGAGGTATAAAGATAGGGATTACAGAAACGGGGCAGTCTGATTATCCTGCCATGTTTCTGAAAGGGACAGGAGGGAATGCATTAACCGCTACTTTCCCTGCCGTGCCTTTAGAGCTGAAGCAGGTTGGCGACCGGAATGAGGAATTGGTAAAACAGGCAGGTTACATTGCAAAAACATCTGCACCAAGGGTTTTCCCATGGCGGTGTATGATGATTGCACGCGAAGATAAAGAGCTGATAGAAAACAATATACCTTATATTCTTGCTGAAAGGAATGTGATAGGGGACGTAAGCTGGATAAAACCCGGCAAGGTAGCCTGGGACTGGTGGAATGCCAATAATATTTATGGTGTTGATTTTAAATCGGGTGTCAACACTGAGACTTACAAGTATTACATTGATTTTGCTGCTAAATATGGCCTTGAATATATTATATTGGACGAAGGCTGGTCAAATACAACTAAGCTTACCGAGGTTGTACCTGGAATGGATATTCAAGAGTTGGTAGACTATGGGAACAAGAAAGGCGTAGGAGTTATCCTTTGGGTAATTTGGAAACCATTATACGAAAACCTGGAAGAGTACCTGGATACATTTGCCAAATGGGGCATAGTGGGGGTCAAGATTGATTTTATGCAGCGTGCCGACCAGTTGATGGTTGATTATTACGAAGACATTGCCAGAGAAGCAGCTAAACGTAAAATGCTGGTTGATTTCCATGGGGCATTTAAACCCAATGGGCTTCAGCGTAAATACCCGAATGTAATAAATTTCGAAGGGGTATTTGGCTCTGAACAAAACAAGTGGTCGTATAAATTAACCCCATCGCATAATGTAACCCTACCTTTTACGAGGATGCTGGCCGGGCCATTGGATTATACCCCGGGAGCAATGAGGAATGAGACAGCCAAAGGGTTTAGTGCCAATTTCGATAACCCTATGAGCCAGGGTACCCGTTGCCACCAGGCAGGGATGTATGTAATTTACGAAGCCCCGTTGCAAATGCTTTGCGACAACCCGTCTCATTACCTGCGCGACCCGGAATATACAGGTTTCATTGCTAAAATGCCTACACTATGGGACGAAACTGTTGCGCTGGAAGGGAAAGTAAAAGAATACCTGATTGTGGCCCGTAGAAATGGCAACGACTGGTATATTGGTGGGATGAATGACTGGACAGCCCGCGATTTTGAAGTCGATTTAAGCTTTTTAGGCGAAGGGGGCTGGGGTATTGAATATGTTGCCGATGGAGTTAATGCCGACCGGTACCCGGCAGACTATATCCTCAGGAAAGAAAAACTGGCCGGTAGGAAACTGAAAATATCAATGGCTCCGGGTGGTGGCTATGCAGCTATCCTGAAGAAATTAAACTAAAAGGGGAATTTTCAGGCAGCTGATACCGTATAGCGGTTATAGTGTTGTAGATTTTCCTGATTTTACATTCCTGATTCCTTATTTTAGATTTGTTTTTCTGACTTTTTTTAATATAAAATATCCAATAAGGAATCAGGAATATCCAATATCTAAATAAGGGGTAAGGGTTAGCCTGTGTTACCTTTACAATGCCGGATATTACCCATTCCAAATCTCATACGACCTAAGTGCCTGGTTTATCAGCATTTCGTGGCCGTTTTTTGTGGTAGCACCCTTTTCCCGCCCAAACTTCAGGAATTTTGTCTCCTCCGGGTTATAAACAAGGTCGAACAACAGGTGCCGCCCGCCAATAAACCCGTACGGGATAGGAGGGAAGGTTTCAACCTTTGGGTAAGTGCCAAGAGGTGTGGCATTGATGATCAGCAGGCGTTCATTAATCATCTCTTTATCAATGTCTTCGTAACGTATTTCATTTTCTTTCAGCTCCTCTATTGATGCCGAAATATATTCAATCCCCAGTTTTGTAAGGACATATTTAATGGCTTTTGATGCGCCGCCAGTACCAAGAATTAAAGCTTTCTTATGGTAGTCTTTTAAAAATGGTTTTAATGACGATTCAAACCCATGCGTATCGCTATTAAATCCTTTTAGGAAAATTGCCCCACCTTTACGGATGATCTTAATTGTATTGACAGCCCCGATCTCTTTTGCTGCTTCATCCAGTTCATCCAGGTATGGAATAACCTGCTCTTTATAAGGGATAGTTACATTTAACCCAACCAATCCGGGGTTGTTGTCAATGATCCCGGGGAACAAACTGATATCGCTTATTTCGAAATTATCATAAGAACTGCTAATCCCCTCGTCCCTAAACTTCTCGGTAAAGAACTTTTTTGAAAATGAGTGGGTGAGGGGGTACCCTATTAATCCATATTGTTTCATTTTTATTAATTTTTAGGTTTCTCAGGGGTGAACCGTTCAAACAAAAAGATGATAAAGAATCCGGTTATCCCCAATAAAATAGCATAAAGGAGCATTGAATTATTACCTGTAAGCTGTTCGTAAGTTGCCGGCAACACGTTTTTTTCGATAAGTGGTTTCTCCATCCCATGTTTGTCGATAAAAGTTTCAACCACCTCTTTCCATGGCCATACTTTATTCAACGAGCCGACCATAAAACCGGCCAGTAAAGCAATTGTTTGGTTATAGTACTTCCGCAGGAACCACGAGAGGACATTTGAGAAAGCAATAATGCCTATAAGCGCACCACTCAAAAATATCGCAATAACAATAAAGTTGAAGTCGCTGACCGAATGGAGGATGAACTTATACATGCCCAGCAATACAAGGATAAAACTCCCTGAAATACCAGGAAGGATCATTGCACAAATTGCTATGGCTCCGGAGAGGAAAATGAACCAATAAGTAGTATTCGCTTCGGCCGGTGTAATTACTGTTACAAAGTAGGCAATTACTATCCCTGCTAAAGCTGAAATAATAACTCCCCCATTCCACTTCTTTATATGTTTGCCGACAAAAAATGCCGAGGAAACAATCAGCCCAAAGAAAAACGACCAGATTAAAACAGGGTGGTTCTCAAGAAGGTATTTCAATAACCTGGCTAATGAAACAACACTGATTCCTATACCAAGCACCAGGCTCAACAGGAAAGTGCCGTTTATTGCCTGCCAGAAATCTTTGCACCTCCCCCGGAGGATGAGTTTTATGGCATTGCCGTTTATTGATTTTATGGAGTTGATTAATTCTTCATAAATACCGGTGATAAAAGCGATAGTCCCCCCTGATACTCCGGGGATAACATCGGCAGCGCCCATACCCATGCCTTTTAATGCAATTATAAAATAATCTTTTATGCCCTTTTTCATCATCGTGTTTTTAATGAAGTTGTTTAAAGTTAAATTGAAAACCTGCGAGCAACATCTTAATTCCATTGGACTTCAGCTAATTTTCCTTCCATAGCTTTGGCTATGCAAGAAAAACCGAGCTTTGCCACTGAGAATCAATATGTCACTCTCGAAAATCCTCTTTAACTTTAAACAACTTCAATAAGGGTTCGAAAAATAGGAAAAGTATTTGGATTTTTTTTGAGCATACGCAACCTTTTCTTTAGTCGCGCTGTCTTATTAACAATCGATGGTTAGTAAGTATCCGTTTTTATGGCAAATTGGTATTGCTTTTTTGGTATGGAATTTGTTATTTTTAATAATTATTATTCAGGACAGGAAATATAAAAGAAATCAGATGGAAAAAGTATCAACAAAGGTGTGGAGGGTTCAATTAAAAGTGCCATACGAAATCCCATTAAAATCGGCAAACAGGAAGATAAAGAAAGTCAATTGGACTTTTAAGTTGGTACTTAATTAATATTATCATGGATATATAGCCTGTACCTGCAAAGTTAAATCAAAATAAGGAGTTAAATACTATCAAAAAACATCCGTAATATGCGGATGTTTTTTTTTATGGTATCTGCACTACTCAGCAGGCGACTCGAACTAACCAGCTGAGTGTAAGCAACAATTTTTCCATCTGGACCCTTTAATATTCCCCCCATTCTTTAATGGTAATATCTTCCCTGGTGTATTTACAAATTCCAAAGATAAAGGCACTGGCAACCCGGGCGTTGGTGATAAGCGGGACATTAAAATCGATAGAATTCCTTCTTATCATAAACCCGTTCTTTAGTTCCCTTTTCGTATAGTTTTTAGGGATATTGATGACCAGGTCGATTTTTTTATTCTTTATATATTCAATGGTGTTAGGCTGCCGGTCTTCCTCATCAGGCCAGTGCAGCAATGTATTCTCAACCCCGTTTTCAGAGAAGAACCGGTGCGTCCCCTCGGTTGCAAACAGGTTATAGCCCCGTTCTTTTAACATGCGGGCACTTTCTAAAAGCTCAACTTTCGACCGTGACGGGCCGGAAGAAATCAAGATATTCTTTTTAGGGAATGTATACCCTACAGATAACATAGCTTTTAATATTGCTTCGTAATAGGTCTCTCCAATACAGCCTACTTCACCGGTGGAAGCCATATCCACTCCTAATACCGGGTCGGCTTTCAGTAACCTTGCGAAAGAGAATTGTGGCGCTTTTACACCCACATAGTCCAACTCAAACAGCGACTCATCGGGTTTTTCTACCGGAACCCCAAGCATTACTTTTGTAGCAATGTCTATTAAGTTGATTTTCATGACCTTCGATACAAAAGGGAAGCTCCTTGATGCCCTGAGGTTGCATTCTATTACTTTAATATCATTGTCCTTTGCCAGGAACTGCATATTAAATGGCCCTGTTATCTCCAGGGCTTCAGCTATTTCCCTGGAAATCCTTTTTACTCTGCGAATTGTTTCAATATATAATTTCTGAGGCGGGAAAACAATGGTTGCATCACCAGAGTGGACACCTGCAAATTCCACATGTTCGGAAATGGCATAAGCCACCATTTTTCCTTTGTTCGCTACTGCGTCAATTTCTATCTCTTTTGCCTGCTCAATGAATTCTGTGACAACTACAGGGTGCTCTTTCGATACATTTGCTGCCATTTGAAGGAAATGTTCCAACTGGTCATGGTTGGAAACAACATTCATAGCTGCCCCTGAAAGCACATAAGACGGGCGGATTAACACAGGGTATCCTACTTCGTCAACAAATTTATTGATCTCGCTGATGGTTGAAAGCATTGCCCAGCGTGGCTGGTCTACTTCTATTTTGTCTAACAGTGACGAGAATTTTTCACGGTCTTCGGCATTGTCAATTTTCACAGGGGAGGTGCCAAGTACAGGGACGCTCATTCTGTGTAATTTCATTGCCAGGTTATTTGGTATCTGCCCACCCATCGAAATAACCACGCCATTCGGTATTTCGAGGTCGATTATATCCATTACTCTTTCAAAGGTAAGCTCGTCAAAATAAAGGCGGTCGCAACTATCATAATCGGTACTTACTGTTTCAGGGTTGAAATTTATCATTACCGAACGGTAGCCTTCCTTTTTAATACTGTTGATGGCATTTACGCTACACCAGTCGAATTCAACAGAGCTGCCAATGCGGTAGGCCCCGGAGCCGAGCACAATAACCGATTGGTTGTCGTTTATATATTGAATATCATTTTCTGTCCCATTGTAAGTCAGGTAGAGGTAATTGGTTTGCGCGGGGTATTCTCCGGCAAGTGTATCAATCTGTTTTACAACCGGCACTATCCCTTTCTCTTTACGTGTATCCCGTACCTTTATCAGGTCTTCGTGGATTTTATTGTCTGCACTTTTCAATACCAGCCGTGCTACCTGGAAGTCGGAAAAACCTGTTTTTTTAGCCTGGAGAAGTGTTTCGTCAGGCAACTCCGGCAACGAATTGATCTTTAATAGTTCCAGCTTAAGGTTATGGATATTTTTCAGCTTCTGTAAGAACCAGCGGTCAATCTTTGTTTTTTCGAATATTTTATCAATCGTATACCCTCTGTTGAATGCTTCGGCAATGGCAAATATCCTACGGTCTGTAGGTTC
>JAADGO010000061.1 GCA_013152355.1 Chlorobiota bacterium | reverse complement strand
GGTATTTCCATTCTTTCAAATGTTGTATTATTGCTCTTTTCATGATAAAATACAATAGTGTTTTCACATAATTAGTGTAAAAATACAATAGTGTTTTATTTTTTCAAATTATTTCGACTATTAAAATGTCAGGTTTCACTCAGATTTATCAAATATCTTTTCAACTTACATGTGACCTGATGGCTATGAACATAGCATCGAAAGGCATCTGGTGTTGCCTTGGGGCTGGTTGGCGTTGCCAGCTATATCGGGGCAGGAATTCAGGATATGGTAAGTGTTTATATGATTGAAAACGGCAAATCAATGGTTGATAATATTTTAATTAAAGATTAATGCGTATGGTATAGAATTCTTATCTGAATGAATTAAAATTGCATATATTAGCATAAATAAACCTAACTGGAAATTTTTATAATGAAGGTCAATCGGGATAGTTTTGATCAACGAAATTTATGGAAACGCATTAAAGCCGGGGAGGCCGATGCCTTTGACCATCTTTACGACCAATATGTTGACATGTTATTTTCATTTGGCTTAACATTTTCTCAAGACCCTGAGTTGGTAAAAGATTCTATACACGACCTCTTTTTTGAGTTATATAAATACCGGAAAAAACTTTCCGACACGGATAATATAAAAAACTATCTGTTCAAATCGTTAAAAAGGAAGATATACTCCGGTCAAAGCAGGAAATTAAAAATAAATTATACCCCGGAGGTATTAGATCTACCCAATCTGAAGAGAGAATCGGTTGAAGAAAACATAATCGAGGCCGAACAAAAGGATGAAACATTTTTAGGACTGTCGCAGGGCATTAATGAACTACCTGAACGCCAACGTGAAGCATTAACGCTAAAATTTAACGCAGAACTATCCTATATCGAAATTGCAGGTTTAATGAATATTTCTGTTGAATCGGTACGTACATTAATTTACAGGTCGCTCAAATCTCTCCGGCAAAGCCTTTCAAATAAACTTAATAAAAACCCCATCATTTTATTCTTAGTAGAATTAATCCCCAAAATAAGATACTGACCTAACACTTTTTTTATTGAAGTTGTTTAAAGTCAAATTGAAAACCTGCGAGCAACATCTTGATTCCATTGGACTTCAGCTAATTTTCCTTCATAGCTTTGGCTATGCAAGAAAAATCGAGCTTTGCCACTGAAAATCAATCTGTCACTCTCGAAAATCCACTTTAACTTTAAACAACTTCATTGAAGTTATCTGACTGTCACAAAATTATTTTTTTTGAGAAAAATCAAATTTGGTGTCTATATTTTATTGAATTGCTTCTTATGGTATTTATAAAAGATACAATTAATGAAGAATTCAAAACAATTCAATAAAGCTGAAAATATACTGGCAGATGAATCTTTATTTGAGAAATTAAAGTCAGGGGAATCTGCTGAAGCCCTTTCGCAAAACAAAAAAGAGGCCCTCTTTGCAAAGAAAATGTATAAAGCAATTAAAAACAATTCAACTAAGTTGTCAGATAATGAAAAATCCCTGCTAAAAAGAAGTATCAAAGCATCTGTTAAAACCTACAGGGCACGGAGAATCTTGTTCTCTGTGTCAGCTGTAGCAGCAGTAGTAATTGCCCTGGTTTTAACATCAGTTTTGTATATGCAGGATTTCACTCCCTCTGATATTGGAGAGTATGCCGAAAATGCAGGCCGGGTACCAATATCGGGCAATACCCTCTTGATCCTTCAGGATGCAAAAGAGGTTCAGATAGATACAAAAGAATCAAGGATAGAATACCTGAATGAAGGAGGAAAGATTAAAATCGATACAGATAAAGAAATAGACCAGGTTGTTGATAAAAAGGAGGTAGCTTATAATACAATTATTGTCCCTTATGGTAAAAGGACCCAGGTGACTTTGTCAGATAATAGTAAGATATGGTTGAATTCAGGTTCGAAACTGGTTTTCCCTGCAACATTCTCAAGTAGCAGGAGAGAAGTTTTCCTGGAAGGAGAAGCCTTGTTTGAAATAGCACACAATGCAAATCAACCTTTTTATGTACTTGTACGCGATATTGAAATTAAAGTACTTGGGACAGTATTCAATGTCAGCGCCTATAACGATGACAAATACACCAGTACGGTTCTGGAAAATGGCAGTATAGAACTAAAATACAAAAGCAATGCCTTATTAAGGCACTCCAGGCTTCAGATAACACCCGGGACTCTGGCTATATACGACCCCGTTAAAAAAGTTATTCAGCAACAAAAAGTAGATACAAAATATTATACAAGCTGGCGTGAAGGGATTTTTATTTTCGAAAGTGAACCTCTTGAAAATATCACAAAAAAGTTGTCGCGGTATTACAATGTGAAAATTACTATTAAGGACCGGCAGCTTTCGAAAGAAACCTTTTCTGGTTCCCTTGATTTGAAAAACTCTGCAATGCAGGTTCTTCAGGTAATCGGTGAAACATCTGATTTTAAGTTAACCGAAGTTGAAGGTGAGATTATTATAAACTAAAACCTATTGCCTATGTAAAAGTATGTCATTAAAAAAAAGATTGCCGGAAGATGCGGCTACATCTACCGGCAAAATGTAAAAAACATTGCGTAAAGCAACATTTATTAACAAACTAATTCCAAATTTATGAAAAAAATGATCAATTATGAATCATTTTCCCATGCAAAGGAATATTGGATTCAAATTTTAAGGATTATGAAAATCAGTATTTTGCTATTATTGATTTGTATCTCAGGTGTTTATGCAAGTTCATATTCACAAGTCACAAAGCTTACGGTCCATGTAAAAAGTGCTACGGTTAAAGAAGTTTTTAATTTAATTCAGGAACAAAGTGAATTTATTATCTTCTATAAAGACAGCCAGGTTGATTTGAACAGGAAAGTCAATATTGATGTAGATAATTCAAATGTCAAACATATCCTTGACCAGATCTTCACCAACACAAATTTGAATTACAAGATCATTGAACGGCAAATTGTTATTACTCCTGACAAAGAGAAAAGCGGTACTTTAATTAAAAAGAAAGCTGCGAATGTAGTCCAACCTCAGGAGAGAACCATTCAAGGCAGGGTAACTGATGAAAAAGGCTTGCCCCTTCCGGGTGTTTCGGTAATTGTAAAGGGTACCACAATTGGTATTACCACCGATACTGACGGTAACTATTCATTGCAGATACCAAACGATGCCAAGGCCCTGGTATTCTCATTTGTAGGTATGGCTTCCCGTGAAATAGCCATTAACGGGCAAACAGTGATAAACACTGAACTTACTGAAGAAACCATAGGCCTTGCCGAAGTAGTTGCCGTTGGGTACGGCATCAAACAGAAAAAAGACCTGACCGGGGCTGTGTCTGTTGTTGATGTGGGCGACATTGTTAGCACACCTGTTGCCGGCATTGACCAAATGCTGCAAGGGCAGATGGCAGGCGTTGACATTGTAGGCGATTACATGCCTGGCGGCGGTGTTGCCGTAAGGGTGCGTGGTTACAGTACCATACGCAACAATGAGCCTCTGTATATTATTGACGGGGTTCCGGTTGAATCAGGCATCAATATGATTAACCCCAACGACATCCAGTCGTTGCAAGTGTTAAAAGACGCCTCCTCCGCTTCAATATATGGTTCGCGTGCAGCAAATGGCGTTGTTATTATTACCACAAAAAAAGGTAAGCTCGGAGAACCCCGCATAAATTTTAATGCCTATGTTGGAATACAAAGTGCAACCAATAAGTTAGACGTGTTAGATGCCCAGGAATATGGCGACATGCTTTGGGAGGCACATAAAAACGATGGGAAATCGCCGGCAAACGATATTTACGGAAGTGGCCCGTCGGCAGTTATCCCCGATTTCCTCGACAAAAACAGGCGTGTACCTTCGGCAAATGTCGACTGGGTTGATGAGATCATGCAAAACGCACTGGTACATTCGTATAACCTCAGCCTTTCGAAAGGCTCCAAAAGGTCAAAACAAGCCTTCTCAATTGGTTATTTCGACCAGGAAGGGATTATAAAACATACAAACTTCAAAAGGCTCACCACACGGTTCAATTCCGAAAACAAATTCTTTAACGCGTTAACAATAGGAGAGAACCTTTCCATTTCGCAATCGTGGACAAACCAGGCACAAACAAACAGTGTTTTAGGCAGCGTAGTGTACGACTCATATAAATACCCGTCTATTGCGCCTGTACACGATTTAGATGGTAATTTTGCCGGGGCATTCCTTAGCGACATACGCAACCCACTGGCCAGTTTATATTATAACCGTGACAACACCCGCAAAAGGTTAAAGCTTTTTGGAAATGTTTATGCCGAATTAGAAATTGTAAAAGGCCTAAAGTTTAAGACCAATTTTGGCGTTGATTACAGTAACTACTACTTCCGCGATTTTAACCCTAAATACCAGGAAACGGGAGCGCACAACCCAATAACCCTTAGCCGTTTGTCAACAACTAATAGCTGGAAATTTGACTGGGTCTGGACGAATACGGTCAGTTACAATGCAAAATTCGAAAAACACTCAGTTGAGGCAATTGCCGGCACTGAAGCAATAGAGTCGACTTTCGAAATATTTTCTGCCTCGCGCGAAGGCTTTGCCTATGAAGATAAAAACTTCCGTTATCTGGATGCAGGCGAAGGCGGTTCGCAAAAAAATTCAGGGACAGGTTTAAGCTCATCGCTACTTTCGTATTTTGCCAAAGTCGACTATACATACGATAATCGTTACCTGGCAACGTTTACTTTCCGCCGCGATGGGTCATCGAAACTCGGCAACAACAATTGGGGTAATTTCCCCGCATTCTCATTGGGGTGGAGGATTACGGAGGAAGACTTTTTCAATTCTGACAAAATAAGCAATCTGAAAATGCGCTTCGGCTGGGGGCAAAACGGAAACCAGGATGTCCCGCCTTATGCTACTATCGAAAGTTATTACAGCAATCCTTACCACTCGAATTATGCAATTGACGGAGCACAAAATTCAGTTTACACAGGTTTTACCCAATCGAGGAACGGAAACCCGAACCTGAAATGGGAAACAACAACACAAACAAATATTGGTTTCGATTTAGGGCTACTGGACAACCATTTTAACATTACAGCCGATTATTTCATAAAAGAAACCAGGGATTTATTGTTAGAACGCCCATTACCCCCCATTGCAGGAGGTACTAACCAAACTGTTTGGGATAATGTCGGGAAAATGAGGAATAATGGTTTTGAAGTTGTCATAGATTACCAAAGCCAGGCAAAAGGCGACTTTTTATGGAATGTAAGTTTAAATTTCACCCATATTAAAAACGAACTTACCGAACTGCCCGGCGATATTGATTTTATTGCCTTGCCAAGTTCTTACCTGCACAGTGTAAACTTCGACCAGGAAACCTCGCGCTCGGAAGTAGGGCACCCCATTTCATCGTTTTATGGCTACAAAAGCCTTGGCGTATTTAAAAGCCAGGCTGAGATTGATGCCCATAAGATACAGCCCAATGCCAAGCCCGGCGACCTGAAGTTTGCCGATTTAACAAACGATGGGGAACTAAATAGCGATGACCGCGATTTTATTGGCGACCCTCACCCCGATTTAACAATGGGGTTAAACCTTGATTTCCAATATAAAAACTTCGACCTGAGAATATTTTTCAATGGAAGCTTTGGCAACGAGGTTTGGGACCTGACCAGGTACTACGGCGACTTCTTCGACCTGTCGGCCTATAACAAATTTGCCCGCACAGTTGATGCCTGGAGCGAAAACAACACCGGGTCGCCTATCCCGCGCCTTTCGCTTGACGACCCAAATAACAATATCCGCCCTTCATCGTACTATATTTCCGATGCATCGTATGTGAGGCTTAAAAACCTAACCATTGGGTATACCTTCAAAAAGCTGGCAGGCAAAATCAACAGCAGGAACCTGCGTGTTTACCTGCAGGTACAGAACCTGATCACATTTACCGGTTACAAAGGACTGGACCCTGAGGTTGGGCTTCAGAATTACAGTTCAGACCACCGTAACTTAGATATTGGCGTTGACCGCGGGCTTTACCCCCCGTCTCGTACATTCATGCTTGGTGTAGATGTTGGCTTTTAACCTAAATCATTAAAAAGATATAAAAATGAAAAAGATAATATATATTTTAATATTAGTTTTTGGTTTCTCAAATTGTACTGAGAGCTTTCTTGATGAAAGCCCGGTAGCAGAACTTTCGCCAGAGCAGATACTAACCCCCGAGAATATCGAAAGTGTAATAATCTCGGCTTATGCCGTGTTAAACGGGCAATTCGATGAAGCTTCAAATGCCTATAACTCACCTGCATCGAACTGGAGCTTTGGCGATGTTGTTTCAGACGATGCCTACAAAGGCGGTGGCGGAACAGGAGACCAAAACCAAATCCATTTAATGGAAATATTTTCTACCGACCCTACTATTAAAGATATTGAACGGAAGTGGCTTTGTTTATATGAAGGTATCCGCCGTGCCAACCTGGGCATACGGTTGCTTAACCAAAGCGAACAATTTGATGCGGCCCTGAAAACAAAACGTATTGCCGAGTTGCGCTTTTTACGTGGGCATTACCATTTCGAAGCCAAAAAGATTTATGGTAACATTTGCTGGGTTGATGAAACCATCGACACAAAAGAAGAGTTTTACCAGGTTTCGAACTCCGACCTCGACAATGCAGGGCAATGGGCAAAAATTGAGGAGGATTTTATGGCAGCTTACAACGGACTGCCCGCCACACAAGAGGAAGTAGGCCGCCCAAACAAAATGGCAGCCAAAGCCTATTTGTGCAAAACCTATATCTTCCAACAAAAGTGGGGTGAAGCCAAAGCTGCTGCCGATGAGGTAATTGCTTCGGGCAACTATAGCCTGGAGCCCAATTTCCGGGATATATTCCTCGCTGAGAATGATAATGGGCAAGAGATTATTTTTGCAGTTCAGCAGTCTATAAATGATGGGTCTCCAAGGAATTATAACGGTAGTATTGGCGACCGCCTGATGCCTCCCGGAGGGCCTTACCCGGGGTACGGTTTCTTCCGTCCTACCCAGAACCTGGTAAATGCTTATAAAACAGATGAAAACGGGTTGCCGCAATTTGATAACATTGATGTTACCGAAGCCGATTTCCTCGACCCGCGCATTGACCATACGCTGGCACGCCCGGGCATACCATACCTTGATTTAGGCGTTTACGACTGGACTCCGCGCGAAGCTTCGGTTTACGGCCCTTATAGCCCTAAAAAAAGGATGCTCTCGAAGAATTCGCCTTACATATTAGGTACCTGGCCCTATGTTACTGCTTTAAACTATTACATTATCCGCTATGCCGATTTACTGCTTTGGAAAGCCGAAGCCGAAATTGAAACCGGCAACCTCGAAAAAGGAAGGGAGTACATTAACCTGGTACGCCAACGTGCAAAAAACAGCGAGTACGTTAAAACAGTCGATGGCTCGGCAGATGCAGCCAATTACCTGATCAATACTTACGCACAGCCTTTTGCGGGTAAAGCGGAAGCACTGGAAGCATTACGCATGGAAAGGCGGCTAGAGTTAGCACACGAGGGGCACCGCTTTTTCGACATCGTACGCTGGGGGATTGCAGCACAGGTAATGAACAGCTATTTTGATGTTGAAAAAACAAAACGGTCGCACCTGGTAAATGCAAGGTTCGTGGCCGGAAAACACGAGTACCAACCCATTCCGCAAAGCCAGATTGACCTTAGTCAGGGGAATATGAAACAAAATCCAAATTACAATGACTAACAGAATGAGCACCGCCAGTTTTGGCGGTGCTTAAACTTATAGCCTGTTTAAAGTTTGTTTTGCCCATGAGCATGGCAATATCAGTTTAAGAACCACCTTTTAGTGAGGGCTTCACTTAAAGTGAAACCCTCACTATTGCCGTGCCGGGCATACGGGTGCTTAGTTGTTGTAACCTTTGCTATTTTATCGCCTATAAATCAAGTTAATTTCTGATAATTCCTGGCCAATCTGATGAATCCCTGATAATATTTTTTCTGCCTGCGTGTCTGATGGCTTTTTGTGCCCACGAACATATTGCGACAACAGAGTCGGGTTCATTCCAATCTTATCAGCAAGGAATTTCGAATTGAGGACTTTATAATATTGAAAAAATTGTTTAAAATCAATCTCAAATTTTACGTTCTCATGGGTTATTTTAGCCCTATCTTCATCGAAATATAGATTGGCAGCTTCAAAAGCATTATCTATCAATTCAGGTATTGTCCGGCCGGTTGTAAATATTGGGTAATCATCTGAAAAAGCTGAAAACCCTGTATTGGTCTTTTCAACTATCATTTTAATTTTTTTCTTTGACGTTTTCATAATCATCTGTCTTTAAATCAATCACTTTAATCCTGCATCTTTAAGTATCTTTTCCTCAAGCCCTTTACCTAACTCCTGACTGCCATGATTCGGGAATATTATTATTCCTGTTTTTTTATCATGTTTCATTTTTACATGTGACCCTTTTTGTGATACCGGATACCATCCATCCTTAATCAAAAGTCGGTATAGTTTAGAACATTTCATCTATTATGTATCATTATAGCCACCAAGGCAAAGGTAAATAATTATTTACCTTTTCGCAAGTTGATTAATTATTTAGTGAGGGCTTCACTTTAAGTGAAACCCTCACTATTCCGTGCCGGGCATCTGGGTACTTAGTTATTGACATCCGGGCTTTCCCAGTTATTTTTTTGAATCTCGAATATCGAACACAGATTAACGATTTTTGATTTGCTTATGATTGAATAATCATTTATGGCTTTTAAATTGTGCATTTATCGAAACTGAAAATCCTATCAGCCGCCCTTCTAAATCAAATTTGCCATCCTTAATCAACTTCTTAATTCATCATTCGTTAATCGAT
>JAADGO010000130.1:52006-60344 GCA_013152355.1 Chlorobiota bacterium | reverse complement strand
AATGGATAAGGCTTTAATTCAAAAAAACAGAGGTTCCGGGTGTACCGTAGCAATGTAGCCAAACTTATCTTTTAAAGCATCCTCTATTTTTGTGCAAATTAAATGCGCTTCGTCCAGGGGCATTTCTTTGGGGAGTTTAATATGGCAACTCAGCTCTGTGTGGTTCCCGTAATTATGCAGGTGTATATGGTGTAAATAAATTTCCCTGTGGCATACCGATTCTCCGATTTCCTTAATTGCTTTTAATAACTGGTCGGAAGGGCCTTCGCCCAACAACGATTTTATTTGATTGGATAGTATCTCATAGCTTGCCCAGCCAATCATCAAAGCCACAGCAAAACTCAAAGCAGCATCAGTCCACCAAAAATATTTCCCAACAAGAATACCGATCAGGATAATGAGGGATGAAAGTGCATCGGTACGGTGGTGCCAGCCATCGGCTTTAAGGATGGATGAGCCTGCTTTCCGGGCAGCCCAAAAGGCATATTGAGCCATCGCCTCTTTTACTACTATAGAGATTATTGTAACCACCAGGGCAACGGTGCCAAATACGGTTTTTTCGTGGTTATTGAATTTTTCAATCGCTCCAATAATAAAATCGAAAGCAATAATTGCCAGAAGCACTCCGATTATAACCACTGCTATATGTTCTGCCCTGCCATGCCCAAAAGGGTGGTTTTCGTCAGCCGGCTTACGGGAGACTTTCCCGCCAACCAAAACAATAACCGATGAAACAGAGTCGGTCAGGGTATGCCAGGCATCGGCAATTAATGCCAATGAGCCGGTAACAACCCCTGCCCAGTACTTTAAACCAAATAAAACCAGGTTCAGAATAATAGAGAGCTGTCCTTCGCGCTGAATATATTTTTTCTTGTCGGGCATATCTCAAAAATAATAAAAGTAAATTAAAACCATATTGCCCCTTTAAAATATTCCGGCCGGGGGTTTTCATTTAAATGGGCGGCCAGTACAATGGTGGATCTTTTTTATTTTATTTTATCTGAAACCTTCTTGAATAGTTTATTTAGTAAAGGGGTATTTAACCCGGATAAGATACTTTTCCTGCCAAAATGTAAAAGGATATTCCTTCCATAAATAAATAATCCCAGGCTATGTGCGGCAAAGAGCACAGGGTCCATCCTGTATATAGCATAAACAAAGATCATTAATGATCCGGCGGTACTTATGAGCCAAAAACCAAGAGGCAGCACCGAATCTTTCCTGTTCTCAGAATAAATCCATTGATACACAAACCTGAAGGTAAAAACAACCTGCCCTGCAGAGCCCCAAACCAACAGAAGGAAAGGGACTTCCTTATTGCTAATAATAGATTCAAAATTATTCGAATCGGCAAAAATAAGCCAGGCAAGGTATGCCAGCGGAGTTATTACAGCCAATACACGGACCGCCCAAAACAACCTGCCCCAGGCTTTCTTTAGCTGAAGGTTCCGGATATAAATAAAATAAACTATAAACTGCCCGAGGACAATAGCAAAATCGTTGCGCAGGATTCCGTAGGTAAGCATAATAATTGAACCCAACAGGCTGATTTGCCAGTAAATTACCGGAGAAATTACTTCGCCTTCCTGTTCAGATTTGAACCATTGGGCAATGGTGCGGGCAAAAAAAAGCAGCTGTGCCGCAAACCCCAGAGCATAGATCAGGTATTCTTGCATATTTTAAAAAATTATTGCGCAAAGATACAAAACTGATTACTGAGAGACTGTTTAAATTTATGTGAACCTTAAAAGAACCGGATTACTTTTTTTAACGCTTCAATAAATAAGTCTATCTCCTCTTTCGTATTATACATCCCCACCGATATTCTTAATGTCCCCTGGATACCGTAGTGCTGCATTACTGTGTCGGCACAATGATGGCCGGTACGTGTAGCAATACCCATCTTATCCAGCAACATACCAAGGTCATAAAAATGTATTCCCTCAACATTGAATGCTACAACGCCCGATTTGTTACGGCTTTCCCCATAAATCGTTAATCCTTCAATTTCTTTTAACCCGGAGGTTGCATAATCCAACAATCCTTTTTCCCAGGCGGCAATATTTTCAATTCCAATCTCTTTTAATAAATCGAGTGATGCGCCAAATGCAATTACGCCGGTGATATTCGGTGTGCCTGCTTCAAATTTATACGGCAATTCATTGAATAAGGTCTTTTCAAATGTTACTTCCGATATCATCTCACCACCTCCCTGGTAGGGTGGCATTTCTTCCAGCAGCGACTTTTTGCCGTATAAAACACCTACACCGTTGGGGCCATAGGCCTTGTGTGCCGAAAAAGCATAAAAATCAGCATCCAACTCCTGCACATCAACAGATGTATGTTGAATACCCTGCGCACCATCTATAAAAACAACAACATTTTTTTCATGCGCCTTTTCTATTACTTCACGGATAGGGTTGACCGTTCCTAAAACATTTGAAACATGGGCTACGGCTATTATTTTAGTTCTTGGCGTGATCAACTCATCCAGTTTTTGAAGCTGTAACTCACCATTATCGTTGAAAGGGAGTACTTTAATTATTGCCTTTTTACGTTCTGCCATCAACTGCCAGGGGACAATATTCGAATGGTGTTCCATCTCAGAAACAATTATTTCATCGCCCTCTTCAATATACCTTTCTCCAAACGAATATGCTACAAGGTTGACACTTTCAGTTGTCCCTTTTGTGAAAATTACCTCTTCGCGTGATGGACTGTTTAATATTTGCTGCACCTTCCCCCTCACCTCTTCAAAATCTATTGTAGATTTATCTGCCATGTAATGCCCCGCCCTGTGGATATTGCCATAATAATCGTTGTGCAACCTTTCCTCTGCCTTCAAAACCTGAATGGGTTTTTGAGTGGATGCAGCGTTATCGAGGTAAACCAAAGGTTTGGTGTAGACTTTCCTTTTTAGGATTGGAAAATAACTCCGTATTTTTTGTATATCGTATGCCATTCTAATATTTATTTCTTTTATTCAACAGGTGAATTAGAGTCGCCTGCTGAGTAGCTGGTTAAGAATCACAGTCGTAGGCACATTCGTGGCAACGGGCTACTTCGCCATTTAACCTGCGGCTGATCAATTCATCGATCCTTTCACGTAAAGGCACCACCTTTATTTCCTGCACCACCTCATGGGTAAACGCGTTCATCATCATTAGCATGGCTTCTTTTTCGCCAATACCTCTTGTCCTCAGGTAGAACAATGCCTCATTGTCAATTTGCCCCACTGTAGCCCCATGGCTGCATTTTACATCGTCAGCGTCAATAATAAGCTGCGGCTTTGTGTGCATTGTTGCCTCATCGGTCAGCAATAAATTATTATTCCGCTGGAAAGCATTTATTTTTTGAGCATCCCTGACCACATGGATCAGCCCCGAAAATGCCCCTGATGATTTATCGTCCATCACATTCTTATACACCTGCGTGCTCTGGCAATGCGGTTTGGCATGAATAATCCGGGTAAAATTATCGATATGCTGCCTGCGGTCCATAAATGCCATCCCGAAAATACCGGCTTCAGCATTTTCCCCGTCCAGCACCACCTTCAGGCTGTTTCGAATCAACCCACCATGCAAAGAGACTGTATTTGTCCGTACTGTTGAATCATTCCCCTGGCGGATACAAACAGTATTTAAGCTGGCTGAATCATTGTGCTGGTTTTGAAGCACGTAATAATCAACCTGTGCATTTTCGCCAATATGTATTTCTGTAACCGAATTGCTCAAATATTTGTTGCTGTTCAACGTATGGTCGCAAATAATCAGGTTTACCTTAGCCCCCGGTTCAGCAATAACCAAATTGCGTTGTGTAATAAAAGCATCAGTGTCAGACTTCAGGAGGTTGATTATTTGTAAAGGCTTTGCAATTTCAACGTTCGCCGGAATATATAACAGGTATCCATCCTTTGCAAATGCCGTGTTTAATGCAATCAGCGGGTCATCTTCAGATTTTGCAAGGGCAGCATAATATTTTTCAATCAATTCAGGTTGTTGCTTTGCTACATTTTCAAGGCTGTCCATGATTACCCCCTCAGGTAGTACCCCTGTCCGGCTGTCCTGGTCATAGAACCAGCCATTCTGCAACAAAACCATATAAGTATCCAACTGTGGCACATCACATTTAAATATTTCATGCAGGGCAACATCCCCTCCCCCTTTTTCATGAATAAATGTATAATCAGGCATAAATGTCGGTTGCAGGTCGGTATATTTATAACTTTCATTTTTACGGGTAGGAATACCCTGCGAAACAAAATCCTGAAATGCTTTCTGACGATGTGCATTAATTACATCCGGTGAATTCAGGAAGAGTTTTTCTTTCACATCATTAAAATGCCCGGCTAATTTTAACGACAAATCTGTATTCTCAACAACAACACCCATAGCTTAGCTCCCGTTCTCTTTTTTGATCCAATCGTAACCTTTTGCTTCCAGTTCAAGAGCCAGCTCTTTCCCCGATGATTTCACAATCCTCCCATCGTACAACACATGTACAAAATCGGGGACAATATAATCCAGCAGGCGCTGGTAGTGGGTAACCACGATGGTAGAAGATTCGCTGCTTTTCAGTGCATTAACACCCCTGGCTACAATTTTTAATGCATCTATATCAAGCCCTGAGTCTGTTTCATCAAGGATTGCCAGTTTCGGCTCAAGCATTGCCATCTGGAAAATCTCATTCTTTTTCTTTTCGCCTCCCGAGAAACCTTCGTTTACCGAACGGTTGGTAAGTTGTGTATCCAACTCAACCAGCTCTTTTTTCTCACGCATTAGTTTCAAAAATGCTCCTGCTGTCAAAGGCTTTTCGCCTCTGAACTTGCGGAGTTCATTAACGGCAGCCTTCATAAAGTTAACCATTGATACACCGGGGATTTCAACCGGGTACTGAAACCCCAGGAATAAGCCGTTCCTGGCACGGTTTTCAGGACTCATCTCCAATAAATCGTTGTTTAAGAAAGATACCGAGCCACTGATAACCTCATATTCTTCTTTCCCCGCCAGCACATTGGCCAATGTACTTTTCCCCGACCCGTTAGGCCCCATAATTGCATGTACCTCCCCGGGTTTAACTTCTAAATTTATTCCTTTTAGGATTTCCTTCCCATCAACGGAAACATATAAATCTTTTACTGTTAACATACCTGTTTTTTAAGTCTCCTCCTACCCTCCCCGAAAAGAGGAGGAGAATGAGGATTTGAAACTATCTACTAATCATTATCATTTTATACCCTGCACATTATTAAAGACTCATCCCTTACCCCCTCCTTTTAGGGAGGCAGGGAAAAGCAGCTTATTACCCTATGCTGCCTTCAAGGCTTATCTGCAATAATTTTTGTGCTTCTACGGCAAATTCCATTGGTAACTTATTCAGTACTTCCCTTACATAGCCGTTCACTATCATTCCCACAGCATCTTCGGTTGAGAGACACCGCTGGTTGCAATAAAAAATCTGGTCTTCGCCAATTTTCGATGTAGTGGCTTCATGCTCAACTACCGATGATTTATTGCTTACCTCGATATACGGGAATGTATGTGCCCCGCACCTGTCGCCCAACAGCAATGAATCGCATTGGGAAAAATTCCTTGAGTTAACCGCGTCAGGCAATATCTTGACCAGCCCACGGTATGAATTGCTGCTTCTTCCTGCCGAAATACCCTTAGAGATAATGGTGCTTTTGGTGTTTTTACCAATATGGATCATTTTAGAACCCGTATCGGCCTGCTGGAAATTATTTGTTACGGCAACAGAGTTGAACTCGCCTACCGAATTATCCCCAATTAAAATACAACTCGGGTATTTCCAGGTAATGGCTGAACCTGTTTCAACCTGAGTCCAGCTTATTTTAGACGATTCGCCACGGCAAATACCACGCTTGGTTACAAAATTAAAAATCCCGCCTTTCCCGTTTTTATCGCCCGGGTACCAGTTCTGAACTGTTGAATACTTTACTTCGGCACGTTCTAAAGCAATAATTTCAACTACTGCTGCATGGAGCTGGTTCTCATCGCGCATTGGAGCCGTACACCCTTCCAGGTAACTCACATAGCTATTGTCTTCGGCAATAATAAGTGTACGTTCGAACTGCCCGGTATTTGCTGCATTAATCCTGAAATAAGTGGAAAGCTCCATGGGGCAACGCACTCCTTTGGGGATGTAGCAAAACGACCCATCGCTGAACACAGCCGAGTTGAGGGCTGCAAAATAGTTGTCGGCAACAGGCACCGCCATACTAAGGTATTTTTTCACCAGGTCGGGGTGCTCTTGTACTGCCTCAGAAAAAGAGCAGAAAATTATCCCCTTTTCGGCCAGCGTTTCTTTGAAAGTTGTTTTTACAGAAACACTGTCAATTATAGCATCAACTGCTACACCTGCCAATTGTTTTTGCTCTTCAAGAGGTATTCCCAGCTTATTGAATGTGTCCAGTAATTCAGGGTCAACTTCGTCAAGGCTTTTCAGGTCAGGATTCTTTTTTGGGGCGGCATAATAACTTATCTCCTGAAAATCAATAGGTGGGATTTTCAAATATGCCCAATCCGGCATTTCCATTTTCAGCCACTTACGGTATGCTTCCAACCGGAACTGAAGCATAAATTCAGGTTCGTTTTTTTTAGCTGAAATTATACGAATAATATCTTCATTAAGCCCCTTGCCAAGTATATCAGTTTCAATATTGGATGTAAACCCATATTTATAATCTTCCTGGGTTACTTTATTTAATATTTTATCCTGTGCTCCCATTATTCTCCTCTTTTACTCCCTCTATTTTCGACTCTGAAGAAAGACTGTTTACATCAGCCAAAAGACCTGCTGATAAAAACAACAGGTGTTTCAAAGCCCTGGATATGATTCAATTACCATATAGATACTTTTTTTGGCAGGATTCGTTGAATCCTGCTTCATATAAAAATATGCCAGCTCTTTCCCCAAACTCAAAATAAATTGCAAAGATATAAAAGTATAGGTACTTTTGCATCGAAATTAAGTTAATTCATACTTTCTTATCCGAATTTAAGATGACGGAAATAAACAAAAATAAAAGCCTTGAGGAATTGGGCGAATTTGGGCTGATTGACCATCTGACAAAAGATATCCAGCTAAAGAACCCAAGCACAGTAAAGGGAGTTGGAGACGATGCGGCTGTTTTGGATTATGGTTCAAAGCAAGTAGTTGTTTCTACTGATATGCTTACGGAAGGAATCCATTTTAATTTAATGTACGTACCTATCAAACACCTTGGGTATAAATCAGTCATTGCCAACCTGTCGGATATTTATGCTATGAATGCCCATCCGAAACAAATTACGGTAAGCATTGCCCTCTCCAGCAAATTTTCGCTTGAAGCTATTGAAGAGTTGTACTCAGGAATCCACCTTGCCTGCAAAAATTACGGCATCGACCTGGTAGGAGGTGATACAACAACTTCATTAACGGGCTTAACAATTAGTATCACCGTTTTAGGAGAAGCAGAGAAAGATGAACTGGTTTACCGCACCGGAGCCAAACCCAACAACCTGATTTGCGTAAGCGGCGACCTGGGCGGCGCTTACATGGGGCTGCAATTACTGGAACGCGAGAATGAGGTTTTTAAGGTAAACCAACATACACAACCCCAGCTGGAAGGCTACCAATATATCCTGGAACGCCAGTTGAAACCTGAGGCAAGGAAAGACATTATTCAAATATTCAGGAAACTGGAAATAAAACCTACCTCGATGATCGATATTTCAGATGGACTGTCGTCTGAAATTATGCATATATGCAAATTATCGAATACCGGCTGCCGCCTTTACGAAGATAAAATCCCGATGGATAATCAAACGAAGGCTATGGCTGAGGAGTTAAACATTAATCCTATTGTAGCGGCCTTAAACGGTGGCGAAGATTACGAGTTGCTTTTTACATTGCCCATAGGCGATTATGAAAAGGTGAAAAACGACCCGGACATCACAATCATCGGAAGTATCAGTGACGCAAACGAAGGGACAAATCTGATTACCACCGGAGGGTCGGCAATACAACTTCAGGCACAGGGTTGGAATTCTGTAAAATAAAAAAGTACTGGGGCTTGAGTGTTTTTTTATTTGTCTTTCTGAAAAAGTTCTTTCCCCCACAACTTTCTCATGCGGGTACGATAAATACGGATCATTTCATAAAGTTGTGGGGAACAAATGGTTTAATGAGAAAATTGAAAATTTACAACCAGAGCCTCATACATCTTATTTTCTTAGGACTGTCCTAAATTTTATATAGGGGGTCAATAAAATTTAGCGGTGTACAAATTATTAACATTAATATTAATTACTCTTGAGCGTGCACTGCCAAAATTGCG
>JAADGO010000130.1:21046-51948 GCA_013152355.1 Chlorobiota bacterium | reverse complement strand
AAGGAAAAGAAATGAAGTGGGGTTTGGGGCTAGCCCCAAATGCCCCATCAAAGTAGCATAAACTGTTATGGAAGCCTCCGTTATTCATGAATAAAAATCTTTGCCCACAACAATCACATTTGATCCATAAATACTTTCGGGTAAGCCCTAATTGAAAAAGCCCTTTGAATTGCTTCAAAGAGCTTTGAAAAGTATTTTAAAATGATTGATCAAACAGCTTTTAATCGGGGAAATAACCTCTTATAATCCCGCGTTTCGAATCTTTTACAAAAAGTAAAATCTCATCGCGCTCAGATGTTGCCGGCATTTCGGCCTCAATTATCTCGGCCGCCTGCATAATATTTAACCCCTTTTGGTAAATATACCTGTAAATATCCTGAATCTCCCTGATTTTCTCATTTTTGTAATTCCTCCTTCTCAAACCGATAGAATTAATCCCGACATACGAAAGGGGCTCTCTTCCGGCTTTTATATAAGGCGGTACATCTTTCCGTACTAATGAGCCACCTGAGACAAGTACATGCGACCCGATATGGCAAAACTGGTGGACTGCCACGAGCCCACTTAAGATTGCCCAGTCGTCAATAACCACTTCGCCTGCAAGTTGTGTCGAATTAACTAAGATCACATTGTTCCCAATAGTGCAATCATGGGCAATATGTACATAAGCCATTAACAAACAGTTCTTCCCAATTACTGTTTTACCTTTGGCGGCAGTACCACGGTTAATTGTCACAAATTCCCTGATAGTAGTACGGTCTCCTATCTCAACTGTTGAATATTCGCCCCTGAATTTCAAATCCTGAGGAACTGCTCCAATTACAGCACCCGGGAAAATATTACAATTCTTCCCAATTCGTGTCCCGGGAAGAATGGTCGCATTCGACCCTATACGTGTCCCTTCACCAACAACACAATCTTTATCAATAGTAACAAAAGGCTCAATAACAACATTATCGGCAACTATCGATTCCGGGTGTACATAAGCAAGCGGTTGTTTCATATCTGTCTTTAAATTTTATTTTTCCTGCCAGTTTGCATGTCAAATCCCGGCAAAAACGATCACAAAATTAAAATCATTTTTGATTTTGCAATAGAATTTAGATTTTTATTGTTGTTTCCACTAATATAGGATGTGCCTAATTCATAAAGAATTATTCTCCTGATTTCACAACCTGAGCCATAAAGTCTCCTTCTGCAGCAACCTTCCCACCTACATAGCAGAGCCCTTTCATGTTGGCAATCCCCCTCCTGATTGGCGATGCCAATGTTATTTTAAATACTAATATATCCCCGGGGACAATTTTCCTCCTGAATTTTACATTATCAATACGGATAAAGTAAGTCGAATATTTCCCTTCCATTTGATTTAAAACAAATAACCCTCCTGTTTGCGCCATTGCCTCAACCAATAGAACCCCAGGCATAACGGGCTCGCTGGGGAAATGCCCCTGGAAAAAAGGTTCGTTGACCGTAACATTTTTTATCCCAACAATCGAATCTTTGTCGATGCTCACTACTTTATCTACCATTAAGAAAGGGAAACGATGCGGTAGCAGCTCTTTTATCCTGGCAATATCCATTACCGGCTTTTGCGAAGGGTCGATTTGAGGGGCTGACCTCCTTTCTTTACGTATATAGCTTTTTATAGCTTTGGCCATCATAGTGTTTGCCCCATGCCCGGGTTTGGTTGCAATTATGCGCCCTTTAATATGTTTCCCTACTAATACCAGGTCTCCGATAACATCAAGAAGCTTATGGCGCGCACATTCATTATCAAAAATAAGGTCGACATTGTTCAGTATCCCTTGCGGCTTAACCTCTACACGGTCGTGGTTAAATAAATCGGCTATCCTGTTTAACTCTTCCTGCCCTATTTCTTTATCAATAATAACGATTGCATTGCTCAGGTCGCCACCTTTCACCAGGTTGTTGTTTAATAAAAATTCCAGTTCATGGAGGAAAACAAACGTGCGGCAATTAGCTATTTCATCCTTAAAATCTTTGATCGAATCGAGTATTGCGTATTGGTTATTAAGAACCTCCGAGTTAAATGAGATCATTACATTCAAACTATAATCATCATCGGGGAGTGCAATCAATTTTGACCCGGTTTTTTCATCGTGGTATACAATTTTCTCTTTTACTTCAAAATAATCCCTGTCGGCATCCTGCTCAATTACCCCTGCGTTCTCAATACCTTCAATAAAATATTTTGAACTCCCATCGATTATCGGCACCTCTTCGTTGTCTACTTCAATCAGTACGTTATCCAGGTCCATCCCGACTAAAGCAGCCAGGGTGTGTTCGATGGTACCAATCCGTGCACCGTCTTTTTCCAATAGCGTGCCTCTTGATGTATCAATGACCAGGTCGCAATCAGCATCAATAATTGTTTGCTCTTCCAAATCGACTCGTTTAAATTTAAACCCATGATTCTCCGGCGCAGGAAGAAACCTCATAACTACATCAACGCCTGTGTGCAATCCATTCCCTTCAATTGTAAATGGTTTTGCTAAAGTTTTTTGTTTAACTGCCATATTATGTTGGTTTTCTGGAAGTATTAGTCTTTTTCTGTTTGCTTAATTTCTTTTATTTCTTTTTGGAGTTGGATTACGTCTTCTCTTAAAGCCGGAAGGTTTCGGAATACAATATTAATTTTAATAGCCTCTTTTAAATCGACAGCAGGTGCTCCCAGTACCACTCTTCCGTCTTTAATATTTTTCGATATCCCCGACTGGGGCCCGATCTTCACATTGTTGCCTACAGCCAAATGCCCGGCAAAGCCTACCTGCCCGCCAATCTGGCAATTCTGCCCTATTTTGGTGGTGCCTGCCAAACCTGCCAGTGCAGCAATCACTGTATTTTTACCAATCTCACAATTGTGTGCAACCTGTATCAGGTTATCAAGTTTTACTCCTTTACGGATAATGGTCGACCCCATTGTTCCGCAATCAACAGTTGTATTAGCACCAATCTCAACATCATCTTCCAAAACAACATTCCCAATTTGCGCTATTTTCTTATATTCCCCGTTATCCTGAGGGGCAAAGCCAAAGCCATCGGCCCCAATCACTGCACCCGAATGGATGATACACCCATTCCCTATAATACAATCATCGTAAATTTTTGAACCGGCATACAACACTGTGTTATCCCCTACAACAACATTATCCCCTACATATACCTGCGGGTAAATTTTAACATTCTCCCCAATTTCGGCGTTTTTTCCGATATAGGCAAAAGCCCCAATATAAACCCCTTCCTTTACAACTGCGCTTTCATTGATATAACTGGGTTGCTCGACACCGGTTTTAAGTCCTGCTTTTGCCTGTAAGTATAAATCAAGGAGTGCAGCAAATGCCTGATACGCATCATCTACTTTTATAAGTGTTGCACTAACCTCTTTCTTAAGTTCAAATTGTTTATTAATCAGAATAACAGATGCATCGGAGCTATACAGGTAACTTTCGTATTTAGGATTAGCAAGGAAAGCCAAAGTCCCCTCTTTTCCATCTTCTATTTTTGAGACACCGGTTACTTTTATTTCTTCATCGCCAATAACCTCCCCATTCAGAAAAGTAGCAATGTCTTTGGCCTTAAATTCCATTGTATTAAATTTTAAGCGTTGCAAAAATAGTTTTAAATTAATTAATGTCCAATTCTTTCGGGAAACACAGGAAATATTTACGTACAATCTTAGTCAATACCGATAGGTTTATGTCTGAAGCATCCCTGATATCCATAGTAGTCCCGTCTTTTTGCAAAATATTTATTTTTTCGCTGTCTTTGCTATATGCACTGTTCGATAATATCCCGTTTATTATACAATAGCCGGCCTCATCCTCCGAAAAGTCAAAATGTTTTTGCATTTCCCCCCTAAGCTTTTCAATTTTTTTGGCGGGGAAAGGCTTCTCGCTGATCTGTATCCTGAAAAGTTTCCTCTGTACCAGGCTTTTTGATAAAAAAGACAAGACTTTATCGTTATGAAACTGCCACTCTTTTATGGCCTGAAGTATATCATTATCATCGAGCGAGGCAAAAAGGCCTAGTACCGGCCTCCCCCCTGCCTGCCTGTTTTCACGAAAATCCCCGATTGTAAAACGATGGCTTAAAAACGCATGTAAGGCAGCTGTGCCAAAAAGTTGCTCTCCCTGCATGGCCAAAAACCGGGCTCTGCCCAGGATATTTACCAGCATATATTCAGCCGCAACGACTGTTTTATGCAGGTACACCTGCCAATACATCAACCTTCTGGCTATCAAGAAGTTCTCTATTGAATAAATCCCTTTGGCTTCCACCACCAGGTTGTCGTCCACAACATTCAGCATTTTTATTATCCTTTCAATACCGACCAACCCCTCGGTTACTCCGGTAAAAAAACTGTCGCGCCCCAGGTAATCAAGCCTGTCCATATCAAGCTGGCTGGTAACCAACTGATACAGGAACCTTTTTTTATATTCATTTTTGAAGATACGTATTGCCAGGCTGATTTTGCCGCTAAACTGCTTGTTTAACTCTTCCATTAAAAGTAACGACACTTCTTCGTGCGAAACATCAACCAGTGAACTTTCCAACACATGCGAAAAAGGCCCGTGCCCTATGTCGTGCAGAAGAATTGCAATGGTAACAGCTTCGGCCTCTTCTTCGGTAATTTCATGCCCTTTGTTTTGTAAAACCAGGATTGCCTGCCGCATCAAATGCGTTGCCCCAATAGCATGTTCGAAACGTGTATGGTTACCACCCGGGAAGACCAGGCATGAAAGGCCTAACTGTTTTATTCGGCGTAACCGCTGAAAATAGGGGTGTTCTATTAAGTCAAAAACCAATTCAGATTGAAGGCTTATGAAACCAAAAACAGGGTCGTTAATAATCTTTTTCTTATTTATTTCCAGATTTATCACTCACTATATGTTGAATGGGCCTCAGCAAAAATATAAAACTTTTTCAGATTACACGTGACCTCGAATAGATAAGATTGCTAACCCGGTTGCCCTTCAGTTCAAACAGATTACATTCACAGGCGGGCTGGTTATTCCCGGCAAAACCACAAACACCTTTATACATCACTAATCCGACTACTTAGACAGACTCTAATTATCAGCAATTTATAAAAAAATCATTTTGCAGTTTTCATATAAATTACTACTTTTGCAGAGGATTATATTAGATAATCTGAGGTACAGGGGGCGGAAAGTCCCCTGTTTTATTGTTGTAAAATGATTGATAAAGGCAAAATAGTAGAACTGGCACATAAAAACCTGGTCGATGGGATGTTCCTGGTCGATGTTACTGTCAGCGCGAATAATGTAATCAATGTTTATATCGATAGCAACAAAGGAATAACAATAAAAGATTGTATTGCCATAAGCCGGGGCATTGAAGGAAACCTCGACCGCGAAAAAGAAGACTTTGAACTACAGGTTTCATCTTCCGGGTTAGGGCAACCTTTTAAGGTAATTCAACAATACATAAATAATATTGGCAAAGCTGTTGAGGTTATAAGCAAAGACGGTTTAAGGAGCGAAGGTGTATTAATTGAAGCCAATGAGGATGGAATTACCCTTGAAACCAGGAAAAGGGAAAAAGTTGAAGGGCATAAAAAGAAACAACTCATTATTAAGAACGTAAGTTTTAAGATGGATAATATAAAATCAACAAAAACGATAATTTCATTTAAATAAAGGGAGCAATGGAAAACGTAAATCTTATTGATACCTTTGCAGAGTTTAAAGAACTTAAGAATATTGACAGGGCAACCATGATGAGCGTCCTGGAGGAAGTATTCCGCAGTGTTTTAGCCAGGCAATATGGGACTGCCGAGAACTTCGACATCATTATCAATATCGACAAAGGCGATTTTGAAATGTGGAGAAACCGTGAAGTCGTTGAAGATGGGGAGTTGGAGGATCCCGCTACTCAGATAACACTCACCGAAGCAAAAAAAATTGACAGCGATTATGAAGTTGGCGAAGAGGTGACTGACGAGGTTAAATTAATTGATTTTGGAAGAAGGGCAATACTTAACCTCAGGCAAAACCTGGCCAGTAAGATACTTGAGCTGGAAAAAGACTATATTTATTCGAAATATAAAGATAAAATAGGCGAAATTGTTACCGGTGAGGTCTACCAGGTTTGGAAAAAAGAGATACTGGTAATTGATGACGAAGGTAATGAACTAATACTGCCAAAACAGGAGCAGATCCCTTCTGATTATTTTAGAAAAGGTGATAATGTACGTGCTGTTGTTTATAAAGTAGAATTACGGAACAACAACCCGCTGATTATACTGTCGCGTACATCCCCGGTATTCCTTGAACGCTTATTCGAGCTGGAAATCCCTGAAATTTTCGATGGGCTGATCACTATCAAAAAAATTGTACGTGTACCTGGCGAACGGGCTAAAGTAGCAGTTGAATCATACGATGAGCGGATCGACCCCGTTGGGGCATGTGTAGGGATGAAGGGCTCCAGGATACATGGTATTGTAAGGGAATTGCGAAACGAAAACATCGATGTAATTAATTATTCTTCTAATTTACAGTTGTTTATTAAACGGTCACTGAACCCTGCCAAAATCACCTCTATCAAAATAAATGAAGAAACAAAAAAGGCAGAGGTATACCTTAAACCAGAAGAAGTTTCCCTGGCAATCGGGAAGGGTGGGTTAAATATCAGGCTGGCCAGTCAATTAACAGGCTATGAGATTGATGTTTTCCGCGAAATAGATAAGGATGATGAAGATGTCAACCTGGATGAGTTCGTTGATGAGATTGAAAGCTGGGTAATTGACGAGTTAAAATCAATTGGCTGCGATACAGCAAAAAATGTCCTTAATATGAGTAGGTCGGATTTAATAAAAAGGACTGACCTGGAAGAGGAAACTATTGACGAAGTAATTAAAGTACTTAAAGCTGAATTTGAATAACAGGGTATTACTGAAAAAAACTGACGATAATATTGCGTTTTTAACATTTTGCTTTAAACTTGCAAATTGATTGTCAAAAAAGCAGCTACTGTATTAGTAAATATTTTTAAGGAGGTATATGGTATTAGGCAAGACAAACCGGTTAAGTAAACTTGCACGTGAGTTCAATGTAGGGATTTCGACTATTGTTGATTTCCTGAAGAAGAAAGGATTCGAGATCGACCCGAACCCGAATACTAAGGTATCGGCAGAGGCAGTGCATTTACTTGAGAAAGAGTACAAAAGCGACATAAGCCTAAAAAAAGAATCGGAAAAGATTCAATTAAAAACTCACAGGCCACGCAAAGAGAGTCTTTCAATTGACAATGAGGTGTCGGAAACAACCTCAGAAGAAGATGAGCCGGTTATAGTTTCAAAAGTGGCAGATAACAGTGGAAATTTGGTTGAGCCGAAACCTGAAGTAAAAAAAGAACCTGAAGTAAAACCTAAGGCACCGGAAGTAAAACCCGATACAAAAGCAATAGATAAAATTAAAATTGTCGGGAAGATTAACCTCGAAACAAAAAAGGTAAAAGAGGAAGTAAAAGAAGAGCCGCCAAAACCACCAAAAGAAGATAAAAAAACAGAACCCAAAGAAAAAGCACAACCAAAGGTTAAGGAAAAAGCTAAAGAGCCTAAGCCGGTAACAACAGAGGAAAAACCCCTTGCAAAAGAAGCATCCCCCGATGAAAAAGTGAAAAAAGAACCTCCTGAAGAGATAAAAAAATTACCATCAGAAAAAATACAGGAAGAACCTCCTGAAGAACCTGGTTTAGAAGAAATGGGGACATCAGAAGAAACAGAACAAAAGCACATTGAAACCGATGTGCCAAAAGTAGACGATGTTAAAGTTGTCGGGAAGATTGACCTTTCAACTATCAATCAAAAAACCAGGCCGGCTAAAAAAACAAAAGAGCAAAGAGATAAAGACCGTAAAGAGCGGCAAAAGCAAAGGTTTGACCAACAAAAAGGGAAAAAAGGGAAAAACCAGGAAAAAAGGCAAGACAGCAAGGTTGTTAGCATAAAACCTGAGAAACTGGGCACCCCCACTGTGGTGGGAAAAATCAACCTTAAAAGCGAAGAGGCACAAAGTGGAGAGCACAGTAAATCAGCAGCCAGCCAAAATAAAAGAAAAAGGAAGCGGATAAAAAAAGATAACCTCCGTGTAAGCGTTTCCAATAAACCCGGGCAGGGAGACAATAAAAGAAGGGACATTAAAAAAGGCACTAAAAGAAGGCCATTAAAAAAAGAGATAAGTGAGGAAGATGTCCAAAAGCAAATAAAAGACACATTAGCCCGGCTGACTACAAAAGGAGGCAAATCAAAAGGATCGAAGTACCGGCGTGAAAAGCGGGCTGCTGCCAGTGAACGTATACATGCAGAAGCTGCCAGGAAAGATGAACAAAAAAAGGTGCTTAAGGTTACCGAATTTATTTCGGTGAACGAACTGGCAACAATGATGGATGTGCCGGTAACAAAGATTATCGCTACATGTATGAGCCTGGGCCTTTTCGTATCGATCAACCAACGGCTTGATGCCGAAACACTTTCGATAGTTGTAGAAGAATTTGGTTTTACTGTTGAATTTGTAAGTGTTGAAATACAGGAAGCAATTGAAATAGAAGAAGACAAGGAAGAAGACATGGTGACAAGGCCTCCTATCGTTACGGTTATGGGCCACGTTGACCATGGTAAAACATCACTGCTTGACTTCATCCGGAATACCAATGTAATTGCCGGCGAAGCCGGTGGTATTACCCAGCATATAGGAGCATACAACGTCAGCCTGAAAGATGGCCGTAACATAACCTTCCTGGATACACCAGGCCACGAAGCATTTACCGCAATGCGTGCCCGTGGAGCCCAGGTTACCGATATTGCCATTATCATTATAGCTGCCGATGACAATGTAATGCCTCAAACTGTGGAGGCTATCAACCACGCAGCAGCAGCAGGGGTGCCAATTGTTTTTGCAATTAACAAAATCGATAAGCCGGGGGCAAACCCTGAAAGAATCAAGGAAGAACTGGCTAATATGAATTATCTGGTTGAAGAATGGGGCGGGAAATACCAGTCGCAGGATATTTCGGCCAAAAACGGTATCAACATTGAGGAACTGCTCGAAAAAGTATTGCTCGAAGCTGAAATGCTGGACCTAAAAGCCAATCCGAATAAGCGGGCTATTGGAACAATTATCGAATCATCGTTGGATAAAGGGCGCGGTTTTGTCTCCAATATACTGGTCGAGTCGGGAACCCTGAGAGTAGGCGATGTAATATTATCCGGTCAGTTTTACGGGCACGTTAAAGCAATGTTTAACGAACGTAATCAGCCGGTCGACAAGGTTGGCCCGGCAGGGTCGGCTATTATCCTTGGACTTGACGGCGCACCACAAGCCGGCGACAAATTCAATGTTGTTGAAAGCGAACGTGAGGCACGTAATATTGCCAACAAACGCGAACAACTGGCACGCGAACAAGGGCTGCGTACCCAGAAACACATTACCCTTGATGAAATTGGCCGACGCATTGCCATTGGCAACTTCCAGGAGTTGAACCTGATTGTTAAAGGAGATGTTGATGGTTCAATTGAAGCTTTATCCGATGCATTGATCAAATTATCAACCGAAGAGATCCAGGTTAATGTAATCCACAAATCGGTAGGTGCTATCTCCGAAACAGATATTATGCTGGCATCAGCTTCCGAAGCAATTGTCGTGGGATTCCAGGTGCGGCCTACCCTGAATGCACGGAAGGTTGCCGAAAGAGAACAAATAGATATCCGCCTGTACTCCATTATCTACGATGCCATTAATGAAATCAAAGCGGCAATGGAGGGCATGCTTTCTCCTGAAATAAAAGAGGAAATCACCGGGACTGCGGAGGTGTTGGAAATATTCAAAATTACCAAAGTCGGTACAATTGCCGGTTGTATTGTAAGAGATGGCAAAATATCCAGGAATTCGAATGTCCGTGTTATCCGCGATGGGATTGTAATATACACAGGGCTACTGGGTTCGTTGAAACGCTTCAAAGAGGATATAAAAGAAGTGAAAAACGGTTACGAATGCGGGTTGAATATCGAAAACTTCAACGATATTAAAGTAGGCGATAATATTGAGGCCTACAAAGAGGTGGAAGTAGCAAAAACACTTTAAAGAAATCTACAAAACTATATTTCATATATTGAGCAGGTGACTCGAAGCCACCTGCTCAATAGCAACTATCTACTTCAGTACCTTTTCCGTTACAACTATTGCTCCGGCGGCCTTCCTGCTGCCAGGTTCTTGCTCCTCTCTATAGATTGAAGAGCAAGGTAATTATCCCCAAATTTTTTCATATTCTCCATCTCCGTATCAAACTGGTCAAAATGACGTTCTTCATCTTCAACAAGCGATTCGAATATTTTTTTAGAAACAGAATCAGCATTCTGCGAACATACATTTGCCCATTTATTATAATCATTAGCACTCCCCGATTCCATATCACATGCCATTATAAGCATTTCCTTTACCTCATGAATCTTCGTTACTTCAACCGAAGCCTTCATTTCAACCTCTCCTTTCAGGAAAAGTATCCTTTCGGCAAGAGACTCAATATGTATCATCTCGTCAATTGCCGTCCGTTTAAAAAGGTTTGCCAATAAGTCATAACCCAGGTCATCGCAATAAAAATGAAAATACATGTACTGATGAACAGCTGATAATTCATCAGCAATTGCTTTGTTTAATAACTCAATGCTCTTTTCTTTCATGTTCGATCTTTTTTATTCTGGTTTAAAATTAAAATTTAGCCCTTCTGCTATTTTTCCGGCTAACTCTTTATCTGCCTTGTAGAAATGATTCAATTGCCTTTGAATAATTTCGTTGCGCCTGGCTCCTGATATCCCGCTCATGGCCCCTATGATGTTCCCGATGGTATTCTTGCGTCCCTGCTCTGTCATTACTTTTCTGAACAAGTCGCCAGGTTGGGTAAAGTGGTCATCGTCTGCATTCCGGTCGTAACTGTCGGCTATATCCGAATCCATTTTAAAAGGGGGCTCTTTATACCTTTTATCGGCTTCTATATTATCAAAACTATTTGGGAAATAATTTGGGGACCCGCCTCCATTGCCATCCACAGACATCATGCCGTCTCTTTGATGGTGGTGTACCGGGGCAACCGGGCGGTTAACAGGTATTTGCTCATAGTTGGCCCCTAACCTGTAACGATGGGCATCAGGGTAGGCAAAAATCCGCCCCTGTAATAATTTGTCGGGCGAAAGTCCAATCCCGTCCACTGTATGTGAAGGAGCAAAAGCCGATTGCTCGACATCCGCATGGTAATTGGCAGGGACTTCATTTAATTCCATTATGCCAACATCAATAAGTGGGAATTCAGAATGTGGCCATACCTTGGTAACATCAAAAGGATTCCATTTGAATCGGGTTGCCTGTTCATCGTCCATTACCTGTATTTTTAATGCCCATTTCGGGAAATCTCCTTTACCAATAGCGTCAACCAGGTCACGCTGGGCATAATCAGGGTCTTTCCCTTTCAACACATCTGCTTCAGCCCCTGTTAAGGTTTTGTTGCCCTGCCGGGTTTTAAAATGGAATTTTACCCACACCCTTTCATTATTATTATTGACCATGGAAAATGTATGGCTTCCATAACCGTTCATTTTCCTATATCCATCGGGAGTACCCCTGTCGCTGAAAAGAATCATAACCTGGTGTAAACTTTCAGGGTTCAAACTCCAATAATCCCACATCATAGTCGGGCTTTTCAGGTTTGTTTTAGGGTCGCGCTTTTGCGTATGTACAAAATCGGGGAATTTCTTCGGGTCTTTAATAAAGAAAACCGGGGTATTGTTTCCTACCAGGTCCCAGTTACCGCCTTCGGTATATAACTTAACTGCAAACCCTCTCGGGTCTCTCTCTGTATCAGCACTTCCCTTCTCGCCACCAACCGTTGAAAAACGGACAAACACCCTACACTCATTTCCAACTTTGCTAAATAATCTGGCTTTTGTGTATTTTGTAATATCATTGGTTACCTTAAATGTACCATACGCTCCGGTACCTTTGGCATGTACAACCCGTTCGGGAATCCGTTCGCGATTAAAATGTGCTAATTTCTCATGCAAATAGTGGTCTTGCAAAAGAATCGGCCCTCTTGGGCCGGCTGTCAGGCTATCCTCATTCTCATAATATGGCCTACCGGATGCGGTCGTTAACTTTTGATCATTCTCATCCATAATTTTAAATTTTAAACTTATTCTTTTTTAAATTTGCCTATTATCTGGAGTTTAATGTCTTCTATTTCAAAATCACTGATCTTATTCCTTTTGAAATATTCTGATATAAGATTATTTAAATCATCATTAAAATAATCCTCAATCCTGTCTGATTCGGCACTATATAAATGATGGTGTTTGTCCATTACAGCATCATACCTCATAATATCTTTATCTGTTTTTACTTTATTTATTAACTTATTCTCGACCAGGGCATCAAGGACTTTATAGACTGTCCCTGTTGCAATATTCGGGTGGTGTTCTTTAATAAAATCAATAATATTATCTGCCGTAGGATGATTACTTAACATGATTATTGCTTCTAAAATTGCTAACCTTTGAGGTGTAACCCTCAATCCTTTTTCTATCAATTTATTCCGAATCTCTTTTTTCTTCATGGTAGAATTAGTATCAGAAGAGAATGAATCTCTTAAAAGAACAAATAAATTTAAGAATTGTTTTTAAAATCCTCAAAATTTTGTCATGGATTTTTATAAGCCTTAACCAAGCCTGTTCCACTATCCCGGACTCGGGGATGCCGGCCACCCGAATGATCAGTTGCTATGCTTTTGGGCTTTATTATTATTTCTCAGGGTAGATTGTTGCTGAATTAAACCGGACTAATTTGGGCCAGTCAATCTCACCATTGTCTTCACAAAACTCATTTGCAAATTCCTTGGTAAATATATTTATCATTTGAGAATATGATTTTACAAAATTGTCATTCTTTTCTCTGGCTCTATGTCCAAGTGGTTCAATAATCTCAGTATATAAGTTTTTATTCCCGGAAATAAACTCCCAGAAACTTTGGCCACAATATTTGAAGTAATCACCTTTGTCAGGGCGGTTTTCTCTACCGTAGCAACAGCCATTTACAGCAATAATGTTTAGTTGAGAATTGCTTGTCCTTAAAGTTTTTTTAGCTGTTTTAAAATCGGCAATCATTTTTACAATTTGCGAACTGTTTCCCCAATTCGGCCCGGATTTAATATTTACAATGAACCTTCTATCGTCCTTCTCAAATTCTAAATCAATTCCTTTTATTCCTGATTTCTTACCACCATAAACTTTTTTATTAATAAAAATGGCTAACCCTTCAAGCCAATCCCCAAAGATTCCTTCTTCACTTGATGAGATATGTGCATCTACAATTCCCCTTATTATTTGTTCGGCTGTTAATACATATTTTGCTTTAAACAAATATGGATTTTTACGTTTAAGAACCTGAGATAATTTTAAACAGTCAAGACTCTGTATACGTTTTTCGTGAAATGTCCCGATATTTTCCTCAACGTATAGTGATACGTCTTTCAGCCTTAGATTTTTCATATCCCCCTTTTGGCTCTAATAAATAAAGTTCAATAAGTTGTAACTTATTTCTTACCATTTCGCAGTATTCAGGCACAATGTCTATACCGATTGAGTTACGCTTCATTCTATTTGCAACACTCAATGTTGTTCCTGAACCCATAAAAGGGTCCAGGACAGTATCATTCTCTTTCGTAAAAAGTTTAATAAACCACTCCGGAAGTTCTTCTGGAAATGCAGCACTATGTTTTTTGTTATTACACTCCGTTGCCAAATGAAGTACATTTGTAGGGTAAGCTTTGTCTCTGTTCAACCAGTTTGAGATATTTTTGCCAAAACCACTGCCAACTTTTGAGTTATCACGTATTTTGTCAGTCTCAGAAAGATTTTTTAATCTGCTTTTAGCCCAGTCTCCCATCGGAACCATTACCTCTTCTTGGTACATATTAAATTTCTTGTCTTTGTTGAATTGAAGAAGTCTTTCCCATGAATCACGAAAACGATTTGGCCATTTCCCAGGGTAAGAATTTTTTTTATGCCAAATAAATTCTTCTGTCCAAAGCCACCCTTGTTTACGCATTGCTAAAATTAATTCCATAACGTATGTACTCCGTTCACCTCCAACAACTTTCTCCTTAATATTAAGTATAAAAGTACCTGTTGGTTTCAATACTCTTAACAATTGTTTAGAAATTGGCAAAAACCACTCAACATATTTGTCAGGGTGTATACCCCCATAAGTACTTCTTCTTTGATCTGCATAAGGTGGTGAAGTTACAATTAGGTCAACTGAATTGCCAGGAAGCAATTTTAATTGTTCCTTACTATCACCCAAATATATATCTGTACGTACCTCCATTTTTCAATTTCTTTATTTCACAAATTTAATAATACCAGCCGGGCGGGTTAATGCCCCTGGCTTTTGGTGGGCAACTGATATACTTTATTCGACCCTTTCTACATAAACCTGGGTAGTCTCCACTCTTGTGACTGTCACTGCTTCGCCCTGGTCGATATAACCACTCTCTGCAACTGCATCGTACACCTCTCCGTCAAGTAAAACTTTCCCCCCGGGCCTTAAAACAGTTTTTGCCGTGCCCGATTTCCCCTTCAGTTTCAACATCCCGATTTCGATACTCACATACCCTTCGTCAACATTTTGCACCGATTTCAATGATAAATTCCTAAACGGGCCGGTTTCTGCGGAAAACAATTTTTTGCTTAAATACAGGGAAGCGAAAAAACCACCTGCAACAGCAACCACCACAGTTGTTAGCGCGGTATTTATACGGCTGGTGTCAACACCCTCAAAATCAAATTTAATATTATCTATCAGGCTAAGGGTGAGTCCTCCAAAAGCCAGGATAAGCCCGAGAGCACCGGTAACGCCAAAGCCGGGGATAACAAATACCTCGACCGCAATTAGGATTAACCCGACAATGAAAATTAATATTTCCCAGTTTTCCGCCAGCCCTTCGAGGTAAAGCGGCGCAAAATATAATGTTGCTGCCAAAATTGCCAATCCCAGGGGGAAGCCTATACCGGGCGTTTGCAATTCGAAATAGATCCCACCGATGATAGCCATAATCAACAACCCCGAAATCATGGGATGCACCAAAAAACCAATAATCTTTTCAATCCATGACGGTTCGTATTCTACAATCTCATAATTTTTAATTCCGACTTTACCCAAAACTTCGCCAATATTTTCGACTGTCCCTTCGCTAAACCCGTTTGCTATTGCTTCCGAAGGCGTGAAAGTCAGCACTTTACCGGTGTCTACAATACCCTTAATATAAATCCTCTGGTCGACCATAGCCTCTGCAATAAGCGGATCTCTATGCCATTTTATGATAGTGTCGGTAGCTGTAATTATGGTATCTTTCCCATGGGCTTCGGCAGTTGAACGCATGGTTGAGCGCATATACGACTGGTACTTGTCGGGCATTGCCGCACCGGTTTGGTTAACCACAGTAGCGGCACCGATACTTCCACCCGGGCGCATGTAAATACTGTCGCAGGCAATAGCAATCAATGCCCCTGCCGATGCTGCATTGTTATCAATAAAAACATAAACCGGGATTTTACTGGCTAATATTTTTGTTCGAATAGAATCAGCATCAACAACCGTCCCGCCGTAAGTATTCATGTGTATCAGGATTGCATCGGCTTTCAAAGAATCGGCAGCAGCAAAAGCCTGCTGGGTATGCCGCCATACGGCTTTAGTAATTTCCTGTTTAATATTTAATATATAAACCAGTTTTTTATCCGGTTCCTGGCTAAATGCTACCAAAACTATGCACAACCCCAGAATCGAGAGCCAATATTTATATGATTTCCTCATGATAGTTTATTATTATTCTTTCAAGCCTCACCTTTCAATCTTAAACTTCCTTTATAATTCTTTAAAATTACAAATAATATCATTCAAAAAAATATAAAATCAGAAAGCAGGGCTCAAAATAGCAGGATATAGCCTTTCCTAAAAGGAAATAAAAATCTCCATTACAGCATTATTTGCTAAATTTGCAGATGAATAAAAACAACAACGGATGGATTATAATAAGCTGACTGCAATTTCGCCTGTTGATGGCAGGTATCGTGACAAAGTTGATGAGCTGGGAGAATATTTCAGTGAATATGCTTTAATTAAATATCGTGTTTTTGTTGAAATCGAATACTTTATAGCTCTTTGTTCAATCCCTTTGCCTCAACTCCGGGAAGTTGGCAAAAGCAAACTTGACGCATTAAGGGTTATTTACAATGAATTTAGCATAGCCGATGCCGAAAAGGTTAAACTGATTGAAAGTGTTACAAACCATGATGTAAAGGCTATTGAATATTTTATTAAAGAGGAGTTTGACAAAATTGGGCTAGGAAGCTTTAAAGAATTTATACATTTCGGGCTTACTTCCCAGGATATTAATAATACAGCGGTGCCAAAGTCTATACACGATGCTTTAGATAATAATTATTATCCGCTGGTTGAAGAGTTGTTGAATAAATTAAATAGCCTTGCTGAAGAATGGAAAGATATCCCAATGCTGGCAAAAACTCATGGGCAGCCGGCTTCACCAACAAAACTCGGGAAGGAGATAAAGGTATTTATTGAGCGGTTGAATGTTCAGTTAGGCCAATTAAAAGCCCTGCCATGCCATGCAAAATTCGGAGGGGCTACAGGCAATTTCAATGCCCATTTTGTTGCTTTCCCTGAGATTGACTGGGAAGCTTTTGCCAATGATTTTGTTTCTAATAACCTTGGGCTTGAACGCTCGCGGTATACCACACAAATTGCACATTACGACAACTACGGTGCCATTTTTGATGCCATGAAGCGTATTAACACCATCCTGCTCGACCTCGACCGCGATATGTGGGCATACATTTCGATGAATTATTTCAAACAGAAGATAAAAAAGGGCGAAGTAGGTTCGTCAACAATGCCGCATAAAGTGAACCCCATAGACTTTGAGAACTCTGAAGGGAACCTGGGGGTTGCCAATGCTGCATTCGAGCACCTTTCGCAAAAGCTGCCCATTTCAAGGCTTCAGAGGGATTTGACAGACTCAACGGTTTTAAGGAATATAGGAGTGCCTTTTGCCCATACCGCCATTGCCATAAAATCAACATTAAAAGGGCTGGATAAGCTATTGCTCAACCCTGCGGAAATAGATGCTGCCCTGGAAGAGAACTGGGCAGTAGTTGCCGAGGCAATTCAAACTATTTTAAGGCGCGAAGCCTATCCTGACCCATACGAGGCACTGAAAGAACTAACCCGGACAAACAGGCCAATCGACAAAGAACTGATTCGGGAATTCATTGACAACCTGGATATTTCAGCCCGGCTTAAAGATGAAATGAGAAAAATTACACCTCAGAATTACACCGGCATATTTTAGTACCTTAATTTGGCTTATAAAACAGACAGGCATCCTACCCTATGAAAGATTTTATGCATATCCTAAGGCGGTTTATCCCTCCTTATAAAATTAAGCTCGGATTAAATTTCCTATTTAACCTGCTTTCTGCCCTGTTTGCAGTTTTCTCAATGGGGTTGATGATCCCTATCCTGGAAATAATATTTGGGCTTTCGCATGATGTAAATAACCTGGTGGCATGGTCTTTCGATATTGACTCCATAAAAAACAACCTGTATTATTACATTACTTATTTAAAGAACACCAGCGGCCCGGGGCTTTCGTTACTTTTTGTTGGTTCTTTTGTTATCACAGCAACATTATTTAAAGTCGGCTTTGCTTACATGGCTGCTTACCAGGCGGTTTATATCCGAAACGGGGTAGTAAGAGACATCCGGCAACAGATTTACAGCAAAATCCTCAAACTGGCACTCCCCTTTTTCTCCGATGAAAGGAAAGGGGATATTATTGCCCGGGCAACGGGAGACGTTACTGAGGTTGAAAACTCAGTTATGTCATCGCTTGATATGTTCCTGAAAAACCCTGTACTTATTATTGTTTTCCTGGCCGCCATGCTGTGGATGAGCCCGAGCATGACACTTTTTATTTTTATGGTGCTGCCTATTGCCGGTTTTGTGATTGGCAAGGTGGGCAAATCACTCAAAAAAATATCACGCGAAGGGCAGGACAAAATGGGCATAATCCTTAATGTAATTGAAGAAACATTGAGCGGTTTGCGTATCATAAAAGCATTTAATGCTGAAAAGAAAATGGAGACCCGTTTTAATTACGAATTGGATGACTACCGTTCCATTATGAACAGATTAATGAGGAGGCGCGAATTGGCGCACCCTATGAGTGAATTCCTGGGGACTATTGTCATTGTTTTTGTAGTTTGGTTTGGCGGGAAACTTATTTTGAGCAACAACAGCGAATTAACCGGTCCTGAATTCTTAGCCTACCTGGGAATTTTTTACCAGATCATTAACCCGGCAAAAGCTTTCACCAATGCCTTATATAATATACAAAAAGGGTTGGCTGCCATGAACAGGATTGACAAAATACTGCTAGCCGAGTCAACTATCACCGACAAACCCGATGCGAAGGCGATTCATTCATTTTCCCGGAAAATTGATTACCTCAATGTTTCATTCGGCTACAATTCAACGGAAGTTCTATCCGGAATCTCACTAACTATCCCTAAAGGGAAAACAGTTGCATTGGTGGGGCAGTCGGGTAGTGGGAAAACCACCATAGTAGATTTGCTACCACGTTTTTGGGATGTTACAAGTGGGTCAATAACCATCGATGGGATTGATATCAGAGACCTCAAACTGAAAGATTTACGCAACCTAATAGGTAATGTGAACCAGGAACCGATCCTTTTCAACGATACATTTTATAACAACATTGCTTTCGGCGTTGAGAATACCACGATGGAAGAGGTTGTAAATGCAGCAAAAATAGCTAATGCCCACGATTTCATTATGGCAACCGAATACGGTTATGAGTCACATATTGGCGACCGTGGCGATAAATTATCGGGAGGGCAAAAACAACGCATCTCAATTGCCCGGGCAGTATTGAATAACCCCCCGATCCTTATTCTTGACGAAGCAACCTCATCCCTCGACACCGAATCTGAAAAACTGGTACAACAGGCATTGGAAAACCTTATGAGAAACAGAACCTCGCTGGTAATCGCCCACAGGTTATCAACAATCAAACATGCCGACCTGATTTGTGTTTTGCACAAAGGCAGGATTGTTGAACAAGGCACCCACCCGGAGTTAATGGAACTAGGCGGGCGTTATAAGAAACTGCACAAAATGCAGATGTATTAAAATTGATTATTTACGATTAGTACCCGGCCGCCAGCACATCGGCAATATGGATGGTTTTTATGGGTAGCCTTTGTTTTCGGATGTAACTTTCAATATTCAGCAGGCATGAAGAATCGGTTGAAACAATATATTCAGCACCCGTAGCCAGGGCATTCGACACCTTTTGTCCGGCCATTGCAGTTGAAATGGTTTTGAATTTTGCTGCAAACGTCCCGCCAAAACCACAACACGTCTCAGTATCTTCCATCTCAATTAACTCAAGGCCTTCTACATTTTCCAATAAAACACGTGGCTCCGATTTTATCCCATATTCCCTCAAAGCAGCACACGAATCGTGGTACGTTATTTTGTGTGGGAATTTCGCGCCAACACTACTTATTTTTAATTGATTAACAAGGAAATCAGTGAACTCAAAGACCCTGTTCTTCAGCTCAACCACTTCTGCTAATTCCTTTTCATCATCCTTAAACAGTTTTTCATAGTAATTTTTGATAAAGCCGGTGCACGATGCCGAAGGGCTCACAATAAAACCTCCCCCCCGAAAATCATTGATGAACTTTTGCGCCAACACCTTTGTCTCTTTCCAATAACCACTGTTAAACGATGGTTGCCCGCAACAAGTCTGTTCGGGGTTATAAGAAACAGACACCCCTGATTTCTCTAAAACTTTAACGATACTAAAAGCAGTATCAGGATACATTTGATCAATAAAACACGGGATAAACAAATTGACTTCCATGGGAAAATTTTGTCCCGAAAGTAACAAAACCGGAGCAAATAAAAAAGCAGCCTTAAAAGTAAGGCTGCTTCCAATCAGCACGGGAGGAGCGACTCGAACGCCCGACACCTGGTTTTGGAGACCAGTGCTCTACCAACTGAGCTACACCCGTTTGTTTGCGATTGCAAATATAATAATTCATCCACAAATACCTAATTTTTTCCCACCCGGGCTTTTGAATAAATTAACCTGTAAAAAGGAAGGTGCCAACACCCTGTAATAAAAATGGGCAATCGGAAGCCCCGACAGCCCATTTTGCGGAGAGAGAGGGATTCGAACCCCCGGTACCTCGCGGTACAACGGTTTTCAAGACCGCCGCATTCGACCACTCTGCCATCTCTCCAAGCGCGACAAAAGTAGAATAATTTTTAAACTTCCAAAAATACTAATTAAAAAAAAAGTTCATAAATGGTGAAAAAAAAACCCTGTAAGGTTGTTTTTTTAAAAGTTATTTCAGAATTTAGTAAAACTTAAAACAAATGCGCTGAAAGTATTGATTTTATTGGTATTTTAGCAAGGACAAATAATAATAAACAATTTATCTAGATCACTTGAATAATACTTATGATACTTACTCTCAATAACTTAATTAATTTTTTTAAAATTTTGTCGTATGAATAAAGCTCAATTAATTGATGCAATGGCTGAAAAAGCCGGACTTACTAAAGCAGATGCAAAAAAAGCTCTTGATGCTTTTGTAAGCGCAACCACTGATGCCCTTAAAGCTGGTGACAGAGTCGCTCTGATTGGATTTGGGTCTTACTCGGTTTCTGAACGTAGTGCTAGGACAGGTAGAAACCCTCAGACTGGGAAAGAAATTACAATCGCAGCTAAAAAAGTAGTTAAATTTAAAGCAGGAGCAGAATTAGCAAAAGCTATTTTGTAAGCGATTGACTTACGATTTACTTTAAGGGAAGCCTAAAAAGCTTCCCTTTTTGTATTTTTAAAAGCAAAAAAACAATACCATGCAAAAAGACCTGGCCGCTTTTTTATCCGGCTTTATTACACCGGAACGCCTCGCACTTTTTAATAAGATTATCGAATACCGTACCTGCTACCTGACAGTTGTACTGGAAGATATTTACCAATCGCAAAATGCAAGCGCAGTACTCAGGACATGTGATTGTTTTGGAATCCAGAATGTCCATGTAATTGAAAACCGCAACGAATTTAATGTTGACACCCAGGTTTCGCTAGGCGCATCAAAATGGTTAACCATTTCTAAATACAATAATAAGGACAACAATAGCTTAGACGCTATCAGGCAACTTAAGGAAGATGGTTACCGGATAATTGCAACCGCCCCGCATGCAAGTGATGTGAACCTGGAGGATTTCGACCTCACAAAAGGGAAAAGTGCCCTGGTATTTGGCTCCGAACTCCCGGGGTTATCAAATATTATAATGGACGAAGCCGATGAATTCCTAAAAATCCCTATGGTAGGGTTTACCGAGAGTTTTAACATTTCGGTTTCAGTGGCAATTGTTTTGCACCACCTTTCGTATAAATTACGCAACTCAAAAGATATTGAATGGAGGCTTTCTGAGGCAGAAAAAGAATCAATAAAGCTTAATTGGCTGAGGAACACTATTAAAAGCAGTAAATTACTGGAAGAAAAGTTCCTGGGTATGAATGCAAAAACAAGTTACGACAGGTGAACTTTACCACTCAATTGCTTACATAAAACATCAAAAGTTAACAGCTTCACACCCCTCTTCCTCCATTTATCAAAAGGAAGTGGAATTCCCGGCAACTCTTTGATGGCATCTTCAACAACCCATACTTTGCCTATCTTTGATAAATTCATCACTGCAAAATCAACACATATATTTGTTGTAACACCATAAACGACAATAGTTTCAGGCTGAATGATTTTTAATATTTTCACGGTATGCGGGTTTCCTGAGAATACATCAAAAGCATCTTTCCTGATAACAATATTCCGGTGTTTCCCGGGATTAGCTATTTCATTAGAGATTAAATACTCATGGTCCCATTCAAAGATAGTCGGATCCTCAGGGTCTGTCTCCTTTATAAACTCGGCACCTTCTGTCCCAACCATACAATGTTCGGGAAACGTATTGACCATATCGGGGTCTTTGTCTATCTCCTGCGAATTGATATAATGATAGTCGGCAGTATTCACTACCTGGATATCTAAATCTTTAGCTGTTTGTGTTAATCTGTCCCAGACTGGTTTTAGCAGTTCCGCACCAGGGACATAAAGCCTGCCTTCGGGCTCAATAAAATCGACCTGAGTATCAACATTCCAGAAAAGAATATCCGACATACTTATCTATATTTGTACAAAAAAACTCTATAAGTTATACAACTTAATAGTAATCACCAAAATTTTAGTGTTATTTAGAGGCTGCAAAAATTAAAACAGCCCCATATTAATGCCAAATAATTAACATTAACATGTTTAAAACTGAAACTGCCACTATCCTACGGAACATAAAAAAATAAATCCATAAACCTATAATCCAACATCTTATAAAGGCATACCTGAAAAAAGCCTGTCGGTTAGGCCTATATTTCTTTATTGCCCCATAATCCTCCACCTTTTCCCATTATGGGAAAAGATACAAAAAATAAATCAAATACAATCCCCTAACAAACAACAGTTTACAAAAGACAAAATTGTATTGGCATATAAAATGTAACCTCTATTGCGCAAACCATATTCTAAACATAAAAGTAATGCGTAGTATTGAGGATATAATCACGTTAATACTGTTTTATTGTAAAAAGCTAAATAGTTTTTACCCGTCTTCTGTAACCCCAAAATATACGGTAGTTGTTAATAACCAGTATAATAAAAGAATTGGATTTATTGAGTCAATTCAAAAAAATTGGTATAAACTTGCTTGTTAGGCTTGCCAGAACAAAAAAATGGCTTCCCAGGGAGATTTACTTAAAAAAAACTGAGTCATGAAAAAGAGATCACATAAAATCCAGATTGCAATGAGTTACAAAAGCTTATTCCTGATTGTATTATTACTTACCTTCCCGGTGGCAATTAGTTTTGCCCAAAACAATTGCGAGGCAAACATAACCGTACTGAAAAACAGGAATGTAAAGACTATAGCCAATTCAGAATATACTTTTACGCTATACCTGGAAAATTCAGGGAGCAAAGCCGGTGAATTTACCATCACAGCAAATAATGCAAATGGCTCAAATGAAAACCCCGATGGAAGTCCAACCGGCAGCAATATCGAATTGACCCACCAGCTACTTGACACAGGCATGAACCCTATCTCCAACCCGGTTTTAGTTAAGGCCGGGGAAACATTCAGTTTCCTTTTAAAACTATCTGTCCCCGAAGGGTCACCCATTGAGGTATGGAACTGCACCGAAGTAAGTGTTGAGGCTGATAATTGTGTATTAGCACCAGGGTCAATAGTATTATATGTTTTTAATCCTGATCCAAATAATCATGAATAAGATAATTCATCTCAAATATATTCTGCTATGAAACGATTTTTACAGATTATTAATAATATAGTAAGGGTAGAAAAAATAGCAGGATTATTATTTTTCCTGTCCCTTTTGCCATTATTCTCTTTTGGCATAATTGAGAATGCCAAAGAGGTAACATTGGTGAAAACCGTTAGTGCAACCGACACATGCAATCAGGTAAATATACAACTGGGCATTACCGGGCAACCGTCTTCAAGGCCGGTAGAGGTAATCCTGGTTATCGACCGTTCGGGCAGTATGAATGACACTTACCCATGGCCAATCACACATGCAAAAAATGCAGCAAAAGAATTTGCCCAAAAGATACTCGTTGACGAATATGTCCCGGGAAACAAAATCGGGATTGTCAGCTATAGTTATAGTGCGACACTCGACCAGCCTTTAACAAGTAATTACTCAAATGTATTTAGTGCAATTGACGATTTAGACGCAGATGGGTACACAAATATCGCCGATGGCTTCATCAAAGCGGCGAATGAGCTAAACACCAATGGCACACACGATTGTAAGACCATCAGGAGCATCGTATTTTTAACCGATGGCGTAGCCAACAGGGCTCCCGGTTGTAGCCCCTGCAGTACCTGGCCAACCAGCCCTACCTGCTGTACAAATGCAGCCATTGCGGCAGGGCAGGCAGCACAATCTTTTAATGGTTACGAAACCCGTGTATATACTATCGGGCTTTTTGGCGCTATATCAGGGAGTATCCAAAACCTTGCAGAAGAAACAATGGACCAGGCTCAAAATGGCGGTTTCTGGCAAACAGAAAGTTCTGCCGACCTTTCCGGTATTTATGCTGAAATTACCAACCAGTTGGTTTGGGCTGCAAAAGATATGGTTGCCTCCGACACTATTCCAAGTGGGTTCTCTATTGCCCCAGGCTCAATATCCGTTAGTAAAGGGACAGCAAATATTAACGGGCAGGTAATAACCTGGGATATTGATGCCATTTATGACGAAACTGCGACTCTTGATTATATTTTAAAAGCAAATGAAGGTACTTGCGGGGCAGTAACCACAAATACTGCCGTTGCTACTTATGAAAACTCCAGTTGCCAACAGGATTCTTTAATTAGTGACAACCCATCATTCTGTGTGCCATGTATCGAAATTACCAGTTTCTCGGTTAGCCAACCTGATGCCTGCAGCGATAGTATTGATTATTCGGCAGGTGTTACGGTATCGGACGATTGTTCAGCAGGCCTCCCCTCCTATCAATGGGAATTCTTTTTAGGGAATGTGAATGTTGGTTCGTCTGCACAGCTTAACGGAACTTTTACAATCCCTGCAAATTATTCTGAAGGAAGCGAAGGTAAAACCTTCAAAGGTATTTTAACGGTGAATCTCGGTAGCGGTGAATCCGGATGTGTAAGTAAAGTAGATGAAACTACCACTATTATTCAGGAATGCTACCCTGATTATGGTGACGCTCCCGGTTATGCTGCTGCAAGCCATACAATAAACAATAATTTGATTATTGGGGCTTTGGTTGACCATGATTCCGGGAATTACGGTGACGGGACAGATAACAATGGTAATGCTACTGATGACGACATCGAAGGAACTGACGATGAAGACGGGCTTTCTTCAGTTCCTGCCCTGACAAATGGCGATACAGGATACACCCTTGCAAATATTAAAGTTACCAATACAACAGGTAATGCAGGTACATTACATAGCTGGGCCGACCTGGACAAAAACGGCTCTTTCGATAGTGATGAATATACTTCGGTTGCAGTACCCGGTAATAGTAACAATATCAATGTTACCCTAACCTGGAGCAGCATCCCCGTTAATCTTGAAGCCGGCATCAGCTACTTACGGTTAAGGCTGACCACCGACAATACTATCAACTCAAATACTCCCGGAGGATTAGCTGATGATGGAGAAGTTGAAGATTATCAGTTTCAAATTAACAATAAGCCCCCTTCTATCGATTGCCCTGCTGATACAACTTTCGAAGGATGCAGCACCAATGATATTATGGGCAATTCTACTTTGGTTTATTCTGAATCTTCAACAGTAATCTCAGTTGCAAATTTTGAAGCCGAAGGAGGAGTAGTCATATCAAATGGCTGCGGCATTAAACAAATTTCATATCAGGACAGTAAATCAGGCACCAATCCGATTATTGTTACAAGGGTATTTACCATAACGAATAATTGTGATGAGCCAAAAGTTTGTACGCAAACGATAAAAATTAACGTGCCGACACCACAAATCACATGCCCTCCCGAAGAGATTATAGTTTATGCAACAGACAACCTTGACACTAAATCGGCAAAACTTCAAATACTACCTCCACCTGAGGGCTATACTAACCAATTAAAAAGCTCAACGATTCTTAAAAGTGCCTCGGGGGCAGTTAACGGGTTTATCACTTTGGGTGGATGGAATAGTAGCGGCGTACCCGATTACCTTGAGGCTACAAACGATATAATAGGGTCCGATTTTATCAATGATATTGAGAACTCATTACCCGAATCAGTGCCTTTACCAGAAACTCATCCCGAATATTTAGCAAATGGTGTCGGTATCAATCTGAAACTGGTAAAAGATGCTGAAGTATGGGTCACATTCCTGCTTGAAGGAGCAGGGTTTAAAAATGTTTTAGGGTATTTCCATTATCCAACAGATAACCCTCCACAAAGCGCAACCGATATTGACAATAAAATAATCATATTCCCAAATTCATCCTTCCAGGGTTATGGAGGCGGGTTATATTCCGGGAATAAGGTCAGGCTAAAATACCTTGACCCGGTAACCGAAACATTCAGAGATACGTTCCCTGCCAACACTACCATTGGCTGGTTCTTAGCTGCCGATGGATGGGATGGGTCAAATCCAACCTCCGGGCTTTATACGCATTATTCAATTCCGGGCTTTAACAACGAAAGCGATCCTGCCCTACAACAGCATAACGTACTCCTTTACGATGAACTCAGAAAGATTTTAGTGCTGGGCTTTGAAGACATCAGGAGAGATTATCCCAGTTGTGACCATGATTTTAACGATGCGGTTTTTTATTCAACGGTTACTCCGTATTCTGCAATTGACACAACAGATTTACCATCCGTTGATTATCCATCTTGTGCTGAGGATATAACGCTGACACCTCCTGAGATTACCGATGGGTGTGATTTAATAGGCAATGTATATAACAATGCCCCTGATTCATTCCAGGTGGGTGAAACCGTTGTAACCTGGAGTATTGAAAATAATGACGGAGATGTAATAGATAGCTGTATTCAAACGGTTATTGTTATTGATGATGTCCAGCCAACGATTGCCGGGCCTCCAGATATTATCGTTTATTCCGACCAGGATGTATGCTATGCAACCAACGTCACTCTCGGAGTTCCCGATTATTCTGATAATTGTGGGGTTAAAGACCTTTACAACAATGCAAATGAACCTTTCCAGGTAGGTGTTACCAACGTGACATGGACTGTTGTTGATTATTCAGATAATAAAGCAACAAGTATTCAAAAAGTAACAGTCCTTGATACCGTACCCCCGGTTGTTAATTGCGGGGATATTACCATTGATGGATGCAATACAGGGGATATAAGCAATGAGGCAAACGGGCTTCTGGCTTACTCAACAGAAGAAATAGAGATAAGTATGCCTCAATTAATTGCAGAAGGAAGTACCGCCTCCGATAATTGTGAGATAAAAACAATTACATATACCGATATAATATCTAGCACCGACCCCTTAACCGTTATCCGGACTTTTGAGGTTACTGATAAATCAGGGAACAAAGGGAGCTGTGAAAAAAGGATTACTCTAACCTGTAATAAAGATTTTGGAGATGCCCCTGGTTACTCAGAAGCTTCCCATAAGATACTTCCGAATATTAAGATCAATGATAATATTGACAAAGACTCCGGGAATTACGGCGATGGAATCGATAATAATGCCAATGCGACTGATGACGATACAGAAGGCACTCCCGATGATGAAGACGGGCTTTCTTCAGTCCCTGTATTAACGAATGGCGATATCGATTATGTACTTGAAAATATTAAAGTTACCAATACAACAGGCAATGCAGGCATATTACATGGCTGGATCGACCTGGACAAAAACGGGACTTTTGACAGTGATGAATATACATCTGTTGCAGTAGCCGGTAATAGTAATAACATTAATGTAACCCTTGTATGGGAAAACCTGCCGGTAGATATTGCACCAGGCATCAGTTATTTAAGGCTCAGGCTGACTACTGACAATACCATAAACTCGGGCACTCCCGGAGGTTTGGCTGATGATGGGGAAGTTGAAGATTACCAGGTTACATTCGATGAATGCCGTCACGTGGACGACCCAAACCCAAGGCCGGAACTGAATGGAGAATCAAAATATAAGAGTTATGAATTCCATTTTGAAGGTGGTTACACAGTTGCAGGCACCTCAATTGGAAATGCAAACACGGTAGAAATGATAGCCGGAACAGATACGATGAATGTCCATATATCATGTTCCGACCTTTTTACAAATGGGTGGGGCGACAAAGGAGACCCAACCCGGGACAAAGGGCATCCGAGGGTAATATCATATAAAATATGGAAATATGATTACCAGAAAGAAGACTGGGATGATGAGATATATTGTTGGTTTAAGGACAAATGTTACGGAGAACCTGATCTTTGTGATATAGATGTTTATGACCTTCCTGACACAACTGTTTGCGAAAGTTATACATTACCTCCTGTTCCGGGGCAAAATCTAACCCTGCTTGCCGGGTATTTCACTGCACCAGATGGTGGCGGCACTAAATACGCACCGGGCACAATTATTTCAAGCACAAAGACTCTGTATATTTATGATGAAACAGATACAGGATCAGGTTGCCGGGATCAGGAAAGTTTTACGATAACCGTTTCCTCACCGGAGATTAATTTATTTGCAGGCGATGTTTTATGTAACGGAGACAGTAGTGGATATGCCTGGGTTAAAGTTACCGGAGGAACCCCTGGATACTCTTATTTATGGGATAATAGTGGAGAAACAACTGATTCTATATTCAATCTCCCTGCTAAAACTTACTCAGTTATTGTAACTGATGCGAATGGCTGCACGGCAGGTAAAAGTATCAATATTGAAGAACCTGCCCCGATTTCCTTTAATATTGAAACAGTAAATCCAATAGGTTGTTATGGAGGAAGCACCGTAGCTATAATTAGTGGATTAAACGGAGGCACTCCTGATTATGAATATTCATGGAGTACGGGATCTACATCTAATTCATCGACTGTTAATGCCGGATGGGCCTACGTAACTGTTACCGACGCTAACGGTTGTGAAAAACCTGATAGCATATATGTTTCCCAACCGGACTCAATGGTGGCTGAAATCACATTAATTGATTCAGTATCATGCTATGGTGAATACAATGCCGTTGCTACGGTTAATGCTTACGGAGGTAATGCTAATTACCATTACCATTACCTGTGGGATAATGGAGAAACCACAAAAACAGTTACAAACCTAAATGCAGGAAAACACTGGGTAACAGTAGTCGGTGAGAATGAAAATGGATCTTGTACTGCTTCCGATACAATTATTGCCGGGCAACCGGATGCACTCATAGCAACTGCAATCCAAGGTTCTGAAATATTGTGCTACGGTGATGATACCGGGACTGCTATTGTATCTATTGAAGGAGGGACTGAACCATATACTTATTTATGGAATGACGCTTCAAACCAGTCCACAAGCACAGCAACAGGACTGGTTGCAGGCACATATACAGTAACCGTAACCGATGCAAACGGTTGTGAAGACGAAGCACAGGTTACAATAACGCAGCCAACAGACTTAACTGTATCAATTACCAACAAAACGAATGTTGATTGTTATGGAGGCTCCATTGGCTCAGCTACTGCTCAGGCTTCCGGCGGGAAAGCTCCTTATTCGTACTCCTGGAATACAGTCCCGCAACAAACAGGCCCTACTGCCACAGGGTTGGCTGCAGGCACCTATACAGTTGTAGTAACCGATGCCAACGAATGTGAAGATTCTGTTGAAGTAACCATTGAAGGGTCTGAAAAAGCCCTGGAGATTGATATTATTCACACAAATACAGTATGCCCAGGCGATGCTACCGGAATTGCTACGGCAAATGTTACAGGTGGTACTGCACCGTATACTTATACATGGGATACCGACCCTGTCCAGGATAGTTTAACCGCTACCGGACTGGTTGCCGGATTATATACCGCTACAGTAACCGATGCCAATCAATGCCAGGCAACTGATTCAGTTACTATAACCCAGGAAGATTCTATACCGCCTGTGGCTGTTTGTAAAGACTTCACAGCCTATTTGGATGAAAACGGCAGTGTGGTTATTACCGGTGAAGATATTGACGGAGGCAGTTACGACAACTGTTCGGAATGTTGTGGGATTACAATAGAAGTATTCCCTTCACAATTCAGTTGTGCAGATGTTGGCGACACCACCGTTTACCTTATTGTTACCGACAATGCAGGCTTAAAAGATACCTGTGAAGCAATTGTTACAATTAAAGACGGCCTTGACCCGGTTGCGGCATGTAAAGACACAACGGTTTATCTCGATGAAAATGGCCAGTTCCTTATAACTGCCCGGGATATCGACAATGGTTCGTATGACAATTGCGATAGTATCACAATGGATATTATACCGAATATCCTGTCGTGCGATATGGTTAATACTGAACAGGAACCTGAAAATGTCGGGTTATTCGTTTACGATAAGGCCGGCAACTTTGATGTTTGCATTGCCGATGTTATTGTACTGGATTCAATTGCACCTGTTGTTGAATGCCCTGAAGACTTTGAAATCTACCGCGATACAACCTGCGAATTCAGAATTAAAGATTACACAGGAATGGCACATGCAACCGACAATTGCAAAGTAGACAGGAAAACTCAAAGCCCGGCGGCTTTAACAGTTATCAGCGACCCGACAATGGTTACCATTTATGCTTACGATAAATCAGATAATGTTGACTCATGCAGCTTCTGGGTAACCCCGGTCGATAGCATAAAACCAACTGTTATTTGCCCCGGCGACCAACTGGTTGCTGTTGACGCCAATTGTGAATTTATACTGCCTAACTATATTGACTCAGCAGATATTTCAAAACACTGCCTGACAGAGGGCGACCTGACAGTGGTTCAATCGCCTGACCCAGGGACTATCATTACCCGGTCGACAGAAGTTACCATTACAGTAACCGATGATATGGGTAACTTTGAAAGCTGTAGCTTCAATGTTATTCCTAGCGATACAACCCCTCCCGAGATTGAATGCCCTGAAGGAATAACCGTTGAATG
>JAADGO010000130.1:0-20937 GCA_013152355.1 Chlorobiota bacterium | reverse complement strand
GAAATAATTACCAGGACTTATAAAACTACCGATCCGTCAGGAAATTTTGCAACCTGTACGCAAACCATTACAGTAAACGATACTACAAAACCGACATTCACAGCCCCGTCAGATATCACAATCTATAAAGATAATTCTTGTGGCTATACTGCCACCGTAGATATCACAGGCGATGTTACCGATGAAGCTGACAATTGCAGCTCTTCACTGGAAGCTAAATATAAAGATGAAGAAACAGAAAATGAACTATGTGAAGGAAGTACAACCATCCTTCGTACATGGACGTTAACTGACGAATGCGGGAATAGTACAACTCAGGAACAAATAATAACTGTTTTGGACACAACGAAGCCTACATTCTCTGTCCCTTCAGATATCACCATCTACAAAAATGAATATTGCCAGTTTGATGCAGGCATAGAAATCACCGGGGATGTTACCGATGAAGCCGACAACTGTGGTTCAGGGTTAAATGCTACATTCGAAGATGAATTAGCAGAAGGGTCATGCGAAGATAAGACTATCACTACCATTACCCGGACCTGGAGCCTTTCTGACGATTGTGAAAATACTACCACTCATGTACAGTTAATAACTGTAAAAGATACGATTGCACCTTCAATTGAATGCTTGTCGGAAGGAACAATCACCAGATATGTTGACGAAGATTGCCAGATTGAGTTAGGCTCGTTTGTAAATATGGTTAATACTTCTGACAACTGTACCGATGCAGGTTCAGTTTTAGTCACGCAGGTTCCTGCTCCCGGTTCTTTGATCTCGGGGACAGAGTCTCCTCTGCAGGTCTGGATGTATGCCGAAGATTATTGTGGCAATGTTGACTCTTGCAGCTTCACTGTTGAATTGCTTGACACAATACCTCCGATGGCTGACTGCCCGGGAAATGACAGCATCCCGTTGAATGAAGCCTGTGTGGCAGTCCTTCCCGATTATACATTCGAATCGTTATCAGATAACTGCACCGATTCAGAAAATATAACGGTTGGCCAGAAGCCGGCTCCGGGATTCATATTTACCAGTACGGTTGAAGTAACGCTTTACGCAACTGACGATGCAGGAAATGTAGATTCGTGCAGCTTCAGCGTTACTCCGTTTACCCTGGAGAATGATACGGTAATTTGCCCCAATGATACGACTATTTATGCCGATGCAAACTGCGAAGCCACACTTCCGGGGCTTAAGCCATATATTATTCCGGCAAGTTGTACCGATGTGGATGCGGTTTATAGCTGGACCCAGTTGCCATTAGCAGGCACTGCAGCCGGATTGGGAAGCACAACAGTAACGCTGAATGTGTATAATAAACAGGAATTGGTGAAAACATGCGATGTTAATGTAACCGTAACCGATACAGCCATTGAGATTGTTTGCCCCGGTGATAAAACAGTGGCAGCAGACGAAAACTGTACAGCCATTGTGCCTGACGTTTTATCAGAGATTGAGATTATCGAAAACTGTACACCTTCCGATTCACTGATAATCACCCAAAATCCTTTGGCAGGAACAGTAGTTGGTACTGGAACAACAACCATAACCATTTCGGTTGCCGACTTAAGTGGCAATGTTGACTTATGCAGTCTCAACTTTAATGTAGTTGATAGAATTCCTCCAACCATTGCCTGCCCTGAAGACCGGGAGGTTCCACTCAATGAAGTTTGCGAAATTATTATTGGTGATTATACATCAGAAGCAGAAGTATCGGATAATTGTTCAAATCCTGGAGACATAAATGTTACTCAAATACCTATCAGTGGCACTGTGGTTAACGACACAACAGAAATTACATTGTACGCAACCGATAAAGCAGGGAATATTAACTCATGCAGTTTCCTTGTAATTCCAACTGTCAGCGATTCAACAATTATAGTTTGCCCGGACGATAGGACAATAACAGTCGCCCAGTTATGCCAGGCCACCGTTCCGGTATTGACTCCTGATATTACAGTTACAAGTTGTACGAAAGGGTATGATTTCAAAACGGTTCAGTCGCCACTTCCAGGCGAAGCTTTAGGACTTGGGACTACAACCGTTACTGTAACGGTATATAAAGGTGAAGATATTATTAAAACGTGTTTGGTTGATATTGAAGTGGTCGACAGCATTGCCCCAACCATTGAATGCCCGGCTGATGCCAGTGCTGAAGCCCAACCAGGCGAGTGTAATGCCGATGTTGTTGTTGCACTGCCTGAATTTGACGATAATTGCCCCGGGGCAACTGCAATAAACGATTACAACGGAACAGCCAATGCAAGTGATTCATACCCTGTCGGGACAACAATAGTTACATGGACTCTGACAGATGCATCGGGGAATACTGCCGAATGTGCTATGTCTGTTACAGTATTAGGGGCACCTGATGCAATTGACGACAATGCGAAAACACCGGAAAAAACCCCTGTCGGCATTGATATTTTAGGAAATGATATTGATTGTAATAATCTGGACAACTCAACTATAGTAATAATAAGCCCCCCGTCTAACGGGCAGGTTGCAATTATTGCCGGAACCGACTCTGTTACATATACACCAGATAACGGTTTTAGCGGGGCCGATGTATTCCGGTACAGGGTATGTAACCTTGATGGGTTATGCGACAGTGCTTTCGTAACAGTTGTTGTCAACAGTGTTAATAATCCGCCAATTGCCGAGAACGATATAAATTCTACTCTCGTTAATACGCCGGTTAACGGCAATGTATTGACCAATGATTCAGACCCTGACGGCGATCCGCTGACTGTTAACACTACTGTGGTATCCAATCCATTGCATGGTACTGTTACAATAGGTTCAAACGGCTCGTACACCTATACTCCCGAAGCTGAATACTTCGGAAACGATGAGTTTACCTACAGGGTATGTGACGATGGCGGGCTTTGTGACGAAGCAATCGTTTCAATAAAAATAGTAGAAAGGCCGGAACCAAACGTAAACCGCCCACCGGTTGCCGTAAACGATAATACCAGGGGTAATATTGGCACTCCCGTAACTGGCAACTTACTGGCAAATGACTTCGACCCGGACAATGACAGTATTACAGTTATTGCAACTCCGGTTACCGCTCCGAATACCGGGAATCTGGTAATCAATGGAGACGGCACATTTACATATAATCCTGAAACAGGGTTTACAGGCATTATTACTTTTGAATACGAGATATTCGATGATGGTACGCCTTCGCTAAGAGACACAGCAATGGTAACAATCAGGATAGAAGGAACTGATGATACTAATACTACCTATGCCATTGACGATATGTATGAAGGCAATGCCAATGGGGGGATTATTGCCGGAGATGTCGGCAATAACGATTACGACCCTGAAGGGGATAACCAGTCGTTCAGCCTTGTAAACGGAACCGGTAACGGTACATTAATATTCAACCCGGATGGCACATTTATTTATGAACCGAATACCAGTTTTACAGGTACCGATAGTTATACCTACACGGCCTGTGATGATGGGGTGCCGCAGGCTTGCGATATTGCAACAGTTTATATACTTATTGAACCGGAAATGCTGCTGGTTGACCCGCCAAGGGCAGAAGACGACAGCTTTACTGCAACCTGTGAAACAATCTCAGGGAATACACTGGAAAACGATGCCTATGTACTGGATATATCTGTAGGTTTAGTTGCCGGGGTATCCAATGGGGCACTTCAGTTCAATGCCGATGGAACCTTTGATTATACTCCTGGCAACGGATTTATTGGAGACGACAGTTTTATTTATAAAATATGTTACGTTAGCGACAGTAGCAACTGCGACACAGCAACCGTAACCATTAATGTGGAATACGACCCAACCTGTTTCTCCTCTCCTGAGCCTGTTGACGATAATTATTTAGCAACATGCCACACAATATTCGGGAATATACTTGAAAACGATGATGTTGTTATCAATGACATTTTAGCTCCCACTATCATCTCTGGTGCGATGGACGGAGAGCTTCAGCTTAATGCAGACGGGGCATTCGAATACACTCCTTACGAAGGATTCGTTGGAGTCGACAGTTTCGTTTACGAAATTTGTTACGCCGGTTATCCTGAAAATTGTGGCATGGCAACTGCCACTATCGAAGTAGTTTACGATCCTGCGTGTACTCCCTGCTCGGAATTATTTATACCTAATGCGTTCTCACCAAACGGGGATGGCGTCCACGATTACTTCATCGTTGAATGTATTGAAAACCTGTACCCCGATGCCAAACTGATGATCTTCAACAGATGGGGCAACCTGGTGTATGAAAGGGAGCATTACGGGAATCTCAGCGTTTGGGACGAAACAAAAGCATGGTGGGACGGAACATCAATGCACGCCTGGACAGTGGGAAATGAGAAACTCCCTGACGGGACTTATATGTATGTCCTGATTTTGGACAAAAATACCGTAAGGAAAGGGACTGTATACCTTAACTACTAATAGGACACAAAACCAGGGAATAAGAAACTAAAAAATTGGCACCTACTGTCAAGTAAACTATGTCGCATCCCCTCGATACCCCTAGCCCCCAGAGGGGAAACCCTTCGCGCCTGGGTTGTTCCCTTTAGGGAATTTAAGGGTAAGCGATGGCAATTTTAAGTAGTCTTTTTATGTTTGACTTGGCACCTACCCCTTATCTGGATATTTTAGATTTGTTTGAGAAATAAAAAAAACAAATCTAAAATATCCAAATGAGGGGTGTAAAATCAGGAAGTACTACAAATAATTGTATCCGAGTAAAACACCTCCAGTCATAAACTGCTGTTATCCAACCAGGTACACTCCTAAAAAGAATGCCTAAAACCTTCAATATAAACTTGTCTTATATTGAATCATTATACCAGATAATTTCCCATAATGGGAAATCATTCCACAATATTCGCAGTCGTACATTACTGAAAAACAGACTATTAGATAAAAAATACTTCTATTGGCATACAATATGTTTTAATAAATGCGAATCCGACACAAGACGCAATACATAAAGTTCATTTACAGAATAAAAAGAATAACCAATAAGAAGGACGAAAAAGTCATTTTAAACATTTTAATGCTGGTTTATATAGGGATACATATTCCTTTTAATATAAACCAGAAACAAAAAAGGCAACGGGCAACAATTAAAGTTGACAAATATTAAAGTAGCCATGTATAAAAAAATTAAGAATATAAAACTGTACATTATGGAAACCGGGATTATCTCTAAAAAATGGTTAATGATGATTGCCATGGCAGGGATAATACATATAAGCTATGCACAGCAGGACCCGATGTACACTCAATATATGTTCAATTTACAGACGATTAACCCTGCTTATGCAGGCTCGTGGGGAAGCATGGGGTTTATGGCTCTTACCCGCCAGCAATGGGTAGGATTCGATGGGGCACCAACCAGCCAGACATTTACATTCCAGACACCTTTACAACGCGAAAATATTGGACTTGGCTTTACCATTGTTAACGACAAGATTGGACTTGAAAAACGCTTCAGCCTTGGGGTTGACTACTCTTACAGATTGAGGTTGAACCGGGGTACATCATTAAGGTTTGGATTAAAAGGCGGGTTTACAAATTATAATAACGACCTGAGAAAATATGTACTTGATTCTAATAATACTCCCGATGAGGCATTTATGGGCGAAATAGACCAAAAATTTATGCCCAATGTTGGCGTTGGGGCATTTTTATATGCAAAAAAATATTATGTTGGCTTTTCTATTCCTAAATTGATAAAAAACAATTTTGAAAGCAATGTCAACAACTATTCTTCTTATGCAGAGATAAGGCACTTTTACCTTACCGGCGCATATATTTTCGACCTGGGTAGCGACATTAAGTTCAAACCTACCTTTTTGTCGAAAGCAACAATTGGCTCACCGGCTCAGATCGATTTAAGTGCGAATTTCTTACTGAAAGAAAAGTTCTGGCTGGGTTGCATGTGGAGGTCAGGCGATTCATTTGGGTTTATAGCACAATGGATCTTCGATAAAAAATTACGTATAGGGTATGCCATTGATTTCACCACATCAAAATTAAGGCATTACCAGAATGGAACACATGAAATTATGGTATCTTACGAATTAAGTTTCTTAAAAACCAGGATTTCTTCTCCACGTTATTTTTAAAAGATATTGGATATGAAAAAGATTATTTTACTTATTACGATTTCGGCCCTGTACCTAACCCTCTTTGCCCAGGATAGAATAAATCAATTCAACGATTTATACCTCCAGAATATTACGGTGGAAGAGATTCCTGCCAATTCAGTATTAAGTGACTTTGGCCCCAGTTTGGTCAACGGAAGCCTTTACCTGACCTCCAACAATGAATCAAACACAATTGCCCAGAAATATAAATCAAAAGTTTTTTATGACCTCTACTCTGTAGATATTGATGAGAAAGGGGAAGTACTCTCAACCCGGAAATTGATTGAAGAGCTGGTTTCAGAGTACCATGTAGGGCCTTGTGCTTACAACAAAAAAACCAAAGAGCTGTTTATTACAAAATCGAATGCCTCCGACCCGGTTATTACACCATTTAAGCCGGTTCAGAAACGGCAGTTGAACCTGGAGCTGGCCATTGCAAAAAAAATAGGGGGCAAATGGAAGATAGTCAAAGAGTTTAACCAAAATAATAAAGCATATTCAGTCGCGCACCCGGCTTTTACACCCTCAGGAGACACATTGATATTTGTTAGCGACATGCCCGGGGGCTACGGCGAAACCGACCTTTATATGTCGGTGAGGCTTAAAGACGGCTGGTCGATCCCTAAAAACCTGGGCAGCAGGATTAACACTCCCGGCAAAGAATTCACCCCTTTTGTAACATCAAAAGGTATTTTAATTTATGCCTCCGATGGTTTTGAACAAGGGACAGGGTTAAACCTGTATTTTACAATTATTTCAAACGAAGACGACCCTCCAATAGTAAAATTCCCGTCCCCAATCAACTCTAAGTATGATGATTTTGGGATGGTGGTTGCCGACAGCCAGATTTTCGGGTATTTTACCTCGAACAGGCCGGGGACTGGCAGCGATGACATTTACAGGATTGACTTTAATATGAGTATGGTCGCGCTCTCAGGGAAAGTAATCAATAAGTTCACCAGAAACCCGATAAATAATGCAAAAATTACCTTTAACCCTTCTGTTGCAGTGCCTGAAACTGCCTATACCGATAAAACAGGCTTTTTCAAGGTCGAAATTCCCATTGGAAAATTAAATGAAGTAACCGGGTCGAAACCAGGGTTCAAAACAGAAACCATTAAGTACAACAGAGAACCCGTAATATTAATTGAATTAATGCCGGAAGTGCTTCTTGAGTTATCGGTAAGAGATATAGAAACCAAGGATTACCTTACCGATGTCAAAATTAATTTTAATAACGAAGACGAATTTTTATCAGGCCCTACCGGAGTGGTCACATTACCGATTAAAGCTGACAAATCGTACTATGTCAGGGGAACCCACCCTGATTACCTCGACAATTCATTAACCATTGGCTCAGAAGGGGAACCAGGGCTGATAAAGGCTACTTTATGGATGTATAAAGGTAACGAAGGAAAAACTTTTGTCCTGGAAAATATCTATTATGATTTCGATAAATGGGATATATTACCACAATCGGCCATTGAACTGGATAAAGTTGTCCGTTTGCTCAATGAAAACCCGGGGCTTAAAGTAGAGATAAGCTCGCATACCGATGCAAGGGGGACACTTCTGTATAACGACTGGCTGGCAAACCAACGGTCAAACTCAGCCGTTAGTTATATTAAATCAAAAGGAATTGATGCCAGCCGGATTAAAGCTAAAGGATATGGTGAAAGAGATTTATACATCCCCGATGCTAAAAACGAGGTTGAACACAGGCTAAACCGCAGGACGACTTTTACTATTAAAGAGAATTCATCAACAATCCCAAAATATATTAGTATCCCCAGCAACCAGAGTGCCTACGAAGAAACCGCAACAGCAAGCAGGAGGGTCAGTAAAAAAGCAGCAATGAAAAGTCCTGTAAGAAGGAATATTACACAGCCAGATATAACAGGATTAAACTACAGAGTACAATTTTATGCTTCGGTTAAACCTGTCAATATTAACTCCAGGATGGATGATGTTGTTGCTAAATTCTCAAGATACGGTATAATCAACCAGGTGGAAGACAACCTGTACAAATACCAGATAGGGCCGTTTACAAGCAAAAGCCAGGGAATCGAAGTTTTCGAAAACCTGGAAGCAATGGGATACCAGGTGATGTTACTTGAATACAACAATAACAGTAGGGTTAAAATGCTGCTTCCTTAAAAAAAATTCCTAACCTATTCAAATAAAAGGAAGCTTACATTTATTAAGGGATGAATAAAGGCCTCAATGAGGCCTTTATTTTTTAGAGGGTCATTTCATAAAGTTGTGGACTACGCATAAAGCTAAATCTGAACAAGAAAAGACTAACATCAGCTACTCCTCTTTATGTAGCTCTAAATGCTTTAATTTTAGCATTTAAAAAAGTATCTATTCAAATTATTGAAGGGAAATGATGTTTTTACTTTCCCCCAACTGCTAAAGTGTTACAAAATACATTCCTTTACAACTTTTCCATGCGGACTCTTCTTTTGGACGCTCATTTAAGCATTTAAACAACGATAAATAGGACACAAAATCAAGGAATAAGAAACTATAAAATTGACACCTACCCCTTATTTGGATATTCCCTGCCTGCGGAAGGCAGGCTCATTCCTTATTGGATATTTTAGATTTCTTTGAGAAATAAAAAAAGAAAGAATCTAAAATAAGAAATCAGGAATGTAAAATCAGGAAGTACCGAGACTTGGGTGCTCTTTATTGGGTATTTGTCTTTTTGAAAAAGTCCTTTCCCCACAACTTTCCCATCTGATCCATTTTTTATCATGATAACTATAATGCTTTCCTCAAAAAATCTTCAAACTCCTCTGCATCGAATGTAACCCCTAACCTATACTCCGTACCATCGGGCATAATAATCACATGGAAAGGGATACTATTACTATTATAACGGGAGATCTGCAAATCCAGGTTCTTCTTACCCATTGTCTTTTTTACTTTGCCATCAACAGGAGAAATAACCCAATCTTCTTCAGGAAGGGTTGTCCTGTCATCGGTATAAAGCCCGATTACAACAAACTTGTCGGCAAGCAGTTGTAAAACCTCCGGGTCGGCCCACACTGTATTCTCCATTTTCTTACAATTGGCGCAGGCATGCCCTTTAAAAACAACAAATGCAGGTTTTCCCTGTTTTTTTGCACAGGCAAGCCCTTGTTCAAAATCAAAATAACCGGGCAATCCCTGAGGTAAATGTAATTTGTCGGCATATTTTGCAGGGCCGCATAATCCAATATTATTATCCTGTAGTGGAATTTGAGTTGTATGGCTGCTAAAATAACCATGATCTTCTGCAGGGGGAATCAACGGGGAAATAGAGGTAAGAGGAGCTCCCAACAGCCCGGTAAACAGGTACAGGACAAAGGTAAACGTTGCGATCCCCAGAAACATCCTTCCCACACCAAGGTAGGGCATATCGCTGTCGTGCGAGAATTTTATCTTCCCCAGGAAATACATCCCCAACAGGGAGAAAATAACAATCCATATTGAGAGGTAAATATCACGGTTCAGGATATTGAAGCCATACACCAGGTCTATATTGCTCAGGAACTTCAAGCCGAATGCCAGCAAAATAAAAGCAAATACCACTTTTATGGAGTTTAACCACCCTCCCGATTTGGGAAGCTTATTCAATGCCGATGGGAAAATAGCCAAAAGGGTAAATGGGGTCGCAAATGCAACACCAAAAAAGAACATCCCGATTAAAGGATGCATACCGCCATGTTGTACTGCCTGGATAATCAAAGCACCAATAAACGGGCCTGTACATGAAAACGAGACTATGACCGTTGTCAGTGCCATAAAGAAAGCCCCGACCATGCCCCCTTTATCGACTTTCGAATCAGTCTTATTCACCAGGCTGCTGGGCAGGACTATTTCAAAAGCCCCGAAAAATGAAATAGCAAATACCAGGAATAGTATAAAAAACAAGGTATTGGGTATCCAGTGTGTACTTAAAAGGCTTCCTACGTTCGGCCCGAAAACCCCAAAAGAGAACAATGCACCTAACAATGTGAAGATGAGCACAATAGACGCGCCAAAGAAAAATGCTGTACCAATTGCCTTCCCCCTGTTATCGCTTCCACGCATAAAAAATGAAACCGTCATCGGAATCATTGGGAAAACACAAGGGGTCAGAATTGCTGCCAACCCGGCAACCATCGAAATCAATATAAAAAGCCACAATGCCTGTCCCGAAGCTGCTGAAGAATCCGGTGTGTCCGGTACTATGCTTTCGGCAGTTCCGGAGGTGGCAGCTCCATTGAAGTCAAATGAAAATTCGGCTTCGTTGGGAGGCAGGCATGATTGATTATCGCAACCCATAAATTCAACATACCCCTTTATTGTTGCCGGGGCATCGGAAGGAAGCCTTATCTTTTGGATCAATGAAACCTTATTACTAAAATAACGCAAATTCATTTGGAAAGCACTATCGAAGTGAACCTCTGCTGCCGGTATCTTTTGCAGTTCGCCCACAAATTCAAATTTTGATGAATCTTCGTATACAATGGAAGTAGGAATTGGACCGCCCTCGGGCAAATAAGTATCATACAAATGCCACCCTTTATCAATAGTAGCCGAAAAAATCAGGCTAACCTCCTTATCGCCCTGTTTTTTTTCAAACGACCACTTTATCGGTTCTACAATCTGGGTCTTAGCAATTAGAGTTGCTAACAATAGTAATATTCCTAAAAATATCCTTTTCATCTGCTTTTAAAATTTATTTTTTTTAAAAATATATAGAATTATCTAAATATATCTATTAAAGAAGATTTTTTACGAATTGTTCAATCCTGAAGCAAAAAAAAAGCCACTCAATTTCTTCGAGTGGCTTTTTTTAAAGTATAATTTCTTCCATATTCTCATCGAAAAAATGATATTCCAGATAGGAATATGAGCTGACCCCTTCTACTTTCAACCATTTGAAATATTTACGAAACCATTTCATACGGTACGATTTCAGCCCTTTCGTCAGGTATGCAGCAACATAAGGATGTACTTTTATGATAAGCTTTTTCTTATTCAGGTCGTTAAAAATATAGGCAACCTTACTATTAATATCATCGGCAAACAATACGGTAGGCACCACCTTCCCTGTCCCTTTACAATTGGGGCACATTTCAGCGGTCTCAATATGCTCTTCGGGGCGCACCCGCTGACGGGTAATTTGCATAAGGCAGAATTTACTTAACGGCAGGATATTGTGCTTTGTGCGGTCGTTGGCCATTATCTGCTTCATGTGTTCATACACTTTATGCCTATTGCTGGTAACGTGCATGTCAATAAAATCAATGACAATAATCCCCCCCATATCTCTTAACCTTAACTGCCTGGCAATTTCATCACATGCAGCAAGGTTTACCTCCATGGCATTTGTTTCCTGGTCAAGGCCGGCTTTCGACCGGTTTCCACTGTTCACATCAAATGCATGGAATGCTTCAGTGTGTTCAATTATTAAATATGAACCGTTTTTAAACGATACGGTTTGCCCAAACGATGCTTTTATCTGCTTTTCTACCTTATAATATTCAAAAATAGGCTGCCTCCCTTTGTAATGCTTAACCACCTTCTTTTTATCCGCCTGGATAGTGCCTATATAGTCACTTATTTCTTTGTAAACGGTAAAGTCGTTAACAATAATACTATTAAAATCACGGTGGTAAATATCGCGCAACAATGCTGTTGTGCGGTCCATCTCGCCAACAATCAGTGCCGGTGGATTAACGCGCTTCAGTTTCGAGAAGGAGGTCTCCCACCGTTCTACAAGCCTCCTCAATTCCTGGTCAAGGTCGGCTACACGGATACTCTCTGCGGCAGTACGTACAATTACGCCATATTTTTTAGGGCGTATGCTCTGAACCAGTTTTTTGAGCCTGTTCCTCTCTTCGGTTGATTTTATTTTTTGCGATATCGATACCTTTTCACTAAACGGCATCAAGACCATATACCTCCCTGACAATGAAATCTCAGAAGTAAGCCTTGGCCCCTTTGTCGAAATCGGTTCTTTTGCTACCTGTACCAATATTTTTTGCCCTGCCTTTAATACCTCACTTATCTTCCCTTCTTTATTGATATCCGGTTCTGAATATATTCTTGAGATGGTTGATATCTTATTTTTCCGGGACGAGGCAATTCGCAAAAACTTATTTAACGTTGCAAACTGAGGGCCCATATCCAGGTAATGTAAAAACGCATCTTTCTCATAACCAATGTCAATGAAAGCCGCATTCAGACTTGGCATTATCTTTTTAACCTTACCGAGGTATATATCTCCAACGGCGAATTTTGCCCCACTTCGTTCCCTGGAAAATTCTACAAGTTTTTTGTTCTCAAGTAAGGCAATTACAACTTCGGATGCAGATACATCAACAATTAAATCGCTACTCACTACTAAATTTTTAATCGTGCTTCCTCTGTTGTTTAGCCAACTACTTCTAGTAATATGCAATACCGCCCGCACTTCCCTGTTTGGAAATTGCACGTTATTGACTTTTATTTTTTTTGACTTGACTCCAGAGTGATTATCTTATATATACATATATTTGGAATAAACCTAAAGTACAAATTGTACTTTAGGTTTATTCCAAATATATTCATAAAAAAAAACAAAGAAGAATACAGAATAAATTATTTCTTCTTCTTGTGCCTGTTTTTACGCAGTCTTTTTTTCCGCTTATGCGTGGCCATCTTATGTCTTTTCCTTTTTTTTCCGCTCGGCATAATAATCTTATTTTACATTATTTTTTACTTTTGAAACAAACGTTTTTGCAGGTTTGAATGATGGAATATAATGTTCGGGTATAATGATTGTAGTATTCCTTGAAATATTCCTTGCGGTCTTTTCTGCCCTTTTCTTGACTACAAAACTACCAAATCCTCTAAGGTAAACATTCTTCCCGTCTACCAAAGAATCCTTTACGGTTTCCATAAATGCTTCAATACTTTTTTGAACTGCTACTTTTTCAACACCTGTGTTTTTAGAAATTTCATTTACTATATCTGCTTTTGTCATCACTAAATATGTTTAGTTATCAACTATTTAATTCTGATTTGATTGGTGTGCAAAAGTAAAAATATTTTAAAAAATAACAGCATCTAAAAAGGATTATTTTTGTTTTTATCAAGATTTTAAACCAGTTAGCAGGGTACAAGCCGTTTTTTACAGACATTTTACACGTGTAAACAGAAGTACAAACACAATTTACCCTGATGCCGGATTACCAACATTTATAAAATATCTTTTTATATAATATCACGGGAGGGTAAGATTCATTACCTTTCGGACTTTCAGCCCTGCTATACATTAACATTGTTTTTCAAACTATTTGGATAAAGAATAGAGATAAATTGTGTATTTTTGTATTTGAAGTTGTTTAACCCAAAAATCAAAATTATGTCAGTAAACAAAGTAATTCTAGTTGGGAATGTTGGCAAAGACCCTGAAGTAAGGCATCTTGATTCAGGAGTAGCGGTTGCAAATTTCCCATTAGCCACTTCCGAAACCTACATAGCAAAAAACGGCGATAAAGTTACCACCACCGAATGGCACAATATTGTTATGTGGCGGGGACTGGCCGAGGTGGTTGAGAAATATGTCACCAAAGGGAAACAGTTGTATATTGAAGGAAGGATACGCACACGGTCGTATGACGACCAAAGTGGCAATAAACGTTACATTACAGAAATATACGGAGATGTAATGCAAATGCTTGGGAGGAAGGACGACCAGCCTGGTGTGGGGCAAAGTGACCAGCCAAAGCAGGCATCGGATAATACGACAACAAATAAAGGCCCGGATATTCCGGATGCAACAGGTGAAGAGGATTTACCATTCTAAACATAAATAGTTGATTTTGGAAACAGCCAATTCACTTTCTCCCGTCCCCTCCGGTTGGGATTTCCAGGTATATCCATTTACTGTTGGCACCTTAATAGGTTTATTTGTCGTTCTTCTATTACTATTATTTTCAGCTTTTATCAGCGGTTCCGAAGTTGCCTACTTCTCACTTAGCCCCAATGATAAACAGAAGTTGAAAAATAGCAAAAACAAGGTTAGCCAGAGCGTATTAAAAAACCTTGAGAACCCTGAAAAACTACTGGCAACAATACTGGTAGCAAACAATTTTGTTAATGTGGGAATAATTATCCTGTCGGCATATATTACTTCTAACTTATTCAATTTCAGCAATGCCCCGGTGGTAGAATTCATCTTCCAGGTAATTATAATCACTTTTTTCCTTTTACTTTTCGGAGAAATTATCCCGAAAGTGTATGCCACCTATTACGGGCTGGGATTTGCCAGGTTTATGGCTATCCCCCTTGCCATACTTGAAAAAATATTCAGCCCTATAAACCATTTGCTTATTTACTCCACATCATTTGTAAACAAACGCATTCATAAGCATAAAAACACCCTCTCGATAGAAGTGATCTCACAAGCCATGGAATTAACATCTGAACAAGAATTATCCGAAGAGAAAGATATACTGGAGGGTATTGTAAAATTTGGCAATAAATGTGCGGCCGATATTATGAGGCCTCGTGTAGACGTTGTCGCAATTGATATAAAAACAAAATTCGGGGAGGTATTAAAGATTATAAAAGATTGTGGCTATTCCCGTATCCCCGTCTTTTCAGAGTCATTCGACCAGATAAGCGGGATCCTTTATATTAAAGACCTGCTGCCACATGTCCACAAAGGAAACACTTTCAAGTGGCAATCGACTATACGCCCTCCATTTTACGTCCCTGAAACAAAAAAGATCAACAAACTGCTTGACGAATTCAGGAAAAGGAAGGTACACCTGGCTATTGTAGTCGATGAATATGGCGGTTCCTCGGGAATTGTTACACTGGAGGATATTATTGAAGAAATAGTAGGTGAGATAACCGATGAGTTTGATGAGGAAGAATTGCTCTACACAAAAATAAGCGATAATAAATTCCTGTTTAGCGGAAAAATCCAGTTGCCTGATTTCTATAAAGTAGTGGGGTGCAACGACACACTTTTTGACGATGTAAAAGGCGATGCCGACACCCTTGCAGGATTAATACTGGAACTAAAGGGGGATATCCCGGCTTTACATGAAAAAATATCCTGTAAAGGATTTACTTTCCATATTGAGGCTGTAAACAACCGGCGAATTGAACAAATCAAGGTTGAAACTAAATAATCCGGTATATTTTACGTTTGACTCAGAAACAGGGTACACGATGAACTTCAAACAACTAATTTTCTTTTTAATACTATCTGTATTACTGACTGGGTGTACTGAAAAACATACCCCTAAGCCGAGGGGGTACTTCAGGATAGGATTCCCGGAAAAGAAATATCACCTGATTGACGAAGAGTTCCCATATAAATTCGAGATCCCGGTTTATTCATCCATCAAGCCCGACATTGACAGGCTGGCAGAACCATATTGGGTAAATGTATCAATCCCTGGGAATAAGGCTAAAATACATATTAGTTATAAAAAGATTAATCCTTCTGATTACCATAAATTTACCCACGAGAAAAAATCATTGACGGAAGCACGTAAAATTGTGTTGGCAAAATATATAGAAGAATCGCGAAAACTGGCATATAAACATGCCATAAAAGCAGATGCTATTGAGGAGCGTATCTTTTTAAATCCGGCATCGAAAGTTTATGGCACCATATACCTGATAGAAGGGAATGCAGCATCTCCCATGCAATTTTACCTTACCGACAGCATTAACCATTTTTTAAGAGGGGCCCTTTACATCAGCGAAGTCCCGAATATAGATTCGTTAAAGCCGGTGATTAATTTCCTGGAACCGGATGTTATCCGATTAATCGAATCAACAACATGGAATTAATATGCCATTAGTAAAAAGAATAACGGTTAAAGGCGGGGTTGTCGGTATATGGCAACTGTCTGAAAAGCCCGGCGAGTTCGGCAGCCTTCAATTAAGCAGTGCCGACTCTGCTAAACTCAACAAAATAACGTATGAAAAGCGGCAGGTTGAATTCCTGGCAGTCCGCGCATTGCTTTCAGAGCTAACCGGTGATGAATATGAAATCCGTTACCATCCGGATGGAAGGCCTTACCTGCCAAATGAGAAGATCGAAATTAGTATCTCACATTCAAAAGACTTTGTGGCTATTATCCTAAACAAAAACCAGGCAGGCATAGATATTGAGGTTGAAGGCCGTGAGATAAACAAGATTGCTAAAAAATTCCTCTCCGGCTACGAACTCCTCTGCATCGAAGAATCAACCGACAAAGAGCGGTCGTTGCTATTGTACTGGTGCGCGAAAGAAGCCATCTTCAAAACTACCCGCCATCAGGGAATCGACTTCAGGAAGCAGATTGCAATAAAACCTTTTAATGTATCGGCAGATGGTACTTTTTATGCCGTATTAACGGTAGGTCATAAAAATATCGACCTAATGCTCGAATACCGTTTTTTTAAAAACAATGCTGTTGCCTGGTGTGTACTTGATCATTAACCTACTTTGCCCCCGATTTATTGATTTATTATTTAAAGAGTAATCAATTTGTAAATAATATGGATAAATTTACTGCCGAAAACCATATAAGCAGATGAAAAGGGCAACCAATCATTTACTAATTATTTTTGGGGCATCGGGCGATTTAACCAAGCGGAAGTTAATCCCTGCACTGTACCAGCTCTACCTTCAGAAACTACTTCCTGAAAGATTTGCGGTATTGGGTGTAAGCCGTACCCACCTGAGTAATGACGAATTCAGGGGTAGAATGGATGAATTCCTGCCACAGGGGAATGAGGCTAAAGCTTTTAAGCAAATACTGTTTTACCAGGCGTTGGCTGTTGCCGACCCAAAGGAATACAAAAAACTTAAACTCAGGCTCGACGAATTATGCAATGGACTGGATATCCCGCCCAATTATATTTTTTATTTATCTACCCCTCCTTCAATGTACAGTGTTATCCCAAAGAACCTGTACGAAGCAGGATTAAGCCTTTCAGAAAGCCACTTCCGGAGGCTGATTATAGAAAAACCATTTGGGATGGACCTTGAGTCGGCAAAAAAACTAAACATTAATCTTTTACACTATTTCCGTGAAAAACAGGTATACCGGATCGACCATTACTTAGGGAAAGAAACCGTACAGAACATGTTGGTTACCCGCTTTTCAAACGGGATTTTCGAACCTCTTTGGAATCATAACTATATCGACCATATAAAAATAACCTCGGCAGAAAGCCTTGGCGTGGAAAACCGGGGAGGTTATTACGACCACTCGGGGGCATTACGCGATATGGTACAGAACCACCTGCTTCAGTTGGTGGGCTTTGTAGCCATGGAGCCTCCCGGGGTAATCGAAGCCGATGCCATCAGGAATGAGACACTTAAAGTATTCCAGGCACTGCGCCCGATAAAACATGATCAGGTTGAGAATTACGTTATACGGGGGCAATACACCAAATCAACCATAAACAGCAAAATTATTAAAGGATACAGGGATGAGCCCGGCGTTGATAAAAATTCGAGGACGGAAACTTTTGTTGCATTAAAATTTTATATCGATAACTGGCGTTGGGCAGGGGTGCCCTTTTATATACGGACAGGGAAAAGGTTGCCCACCAGGGTAACGGAAGTTGTTGTCCACTTTAAAAATGTCCCTCATCACCTGTTTGACTCCGGAAAGAATTATAAACCGGTCGAAAACCAACTGATTATACGCATCCAGCCGGATGAAGGAATCCTGCTGAAATTTGGCATGAAAACCCCCGGAGCAGGGTTTAATGTCCAGACTGTAAATATGGATTTTCATTATTCCAGCCTGTCAGGAGAAAAAATCCCGGCTGCATACGAACGTTTGTTATTAGATTGTATGCAGGGCGATGCAACACTTTATACGCGGGGCGATGCTGTTGAAGAAGCATGGTCGTTTGTACAACCAATTTTAGATGCCTGGCAAACAAATCTGAAAATACCTGTTTATGGTTATCCTGCCGGCACCTGGGGCCCAAATGTTGCCGACAATTTAATTACCGGAGGGCATTGGCGGTATCCCTGCAAGAACCTTTCTAACGATGGGTTATACTGTGAGCTGTAATTACTGAAAGTTATTGTCTTTAGTTGATAAATTATTTAATATGAGCACATCTGTTGAAGTGAAAATATTCCCCACACAAAAAAAAGCTGTTAAAAGCCTGGCAAAAGGAATCTATAAATTCATTTCCGATTCAACACAAAAACGTTTTGACATTGCTTTATCCGGAGGCAGTACGCCAAAATTATTATTGGATGTATTAGCCGGTAAGTATTCTGACAAACTCCCATGGGAAAGGATACACCTTTGGTGGGGAGATGAGCGGTGCGTACCTCCCGACAGCAAAGAGAGCAATTTCAAAATGGCTGCCGGCCACCTGATCTCAAAAATAGCAATACCTGATGAAAATATCCACCGTATCAAAGGGGAGAATGTACCCGAAGAAGAGGCTATAGAATATGCCAAACAAATTAAAGCCCAGCTAAACTCACGTGGCGACTGGCCTGTCTTCGACCTGATAATCCTTGGACTGGGTGATGACGGGCACACTGCTTCGATCTTCCCTTACCAAATGGATGTTTTCAGGCATGATGATATTTGTACGGTTACACAACACCCTATTACCGGACAGAAAAGGGTTACTCTTACCGGGAAAGTATTGAACAATGCCAACCGTGTATTTTTCCTCGTTACCGGGAAATCAAAGTCGATGCGCATTGCCGAAATTATGAACGATGACGAAGCAGCCAAACTGCTCCCGGCTTACTATATCGAACCTGAAAACGGAGAACTGACCTGGTATATCGACCAGGATGCTGCAGCCCTGTTGCAATAAAAAGCAGAACTGCTTAATTCTGACCTGATTTTAGAAGGCTTTGAGGACAAGGGATTATGAAGAAATAATATTAAGTATTACTTTAGCATCATAAAATATTAAAATAAATGGTGACTGATAAAAAACTATGGGATGATTTCAGACACGGCAAAAAGTATGCCCTCCCCCATATTTATTATCAGAATATCCAATACCTGTTCCGCTATGGAAAAAAATTTTCCAGAGATGATGAGGTAATTAAAGATACTATCCAGGATTTATTTTTTGACTTAATAAGAACCCGGAAAAACTTGGGGGAAACAGATAATATTAAATTTTATCTTATAGCGTCCTTTAGAAGGAAACTGGCCCTGAATATTCAAAAACAAATCACTCCTTTAAATATTCAGGCAAGAAAGTATATGGAAGCCGAAATCATATATTCAGCCGAACAGGCTTTAATCGACAAGGAAGAATTAACCCACCGGGAAAGATTAGTGCAAAGGGCATTAAAAGAATTAAGCCCCAGGCAACGTGAAATCCTATTCTACCGTTTTACCTGTGATTTTGATTACGAAAAGATTTGCGAAATTATGTCACTAAAATACGATTCAGCCCGCAAACAGGTATTCAGGGCATTAAAGTCATTAAGGCACTATTTGTCTGACAACGATATTTTCCTCCTGTTTTTAGGTTTCTTCATAAAAAAAGCAACCCTTTTAAAAGATTAATCCATTTCCCTGTCCACAAACAATAAGGAGTGCCCTTTATAGAAGTAGTAAAACAGGTAATCTCTCTTAATGGAATCAAAATATATTAAATATGGCCTTGAGGAACTCATTGAAGACAAGCAGTTTATTGCATGGGTCTTAAAAGGCAGTAAAACCCGGGAGTGGGAAAAGTTTATTGGAATAAATCCTGAATTCAGGGCAACAGCAAAAAAAGCCCGCGAAATAATATTGTTGCTACGCGACACATACGAGGTTTTAGATGAAAAAGATGTATTGGAAATGTGGCAAAACATCGACCGCTTTGATTCCATACACAGCAAAAAGGTTCTGGCAATCAGGTTGAGGAAAGCCGTGAGCCGGGCAGCCATTATTTTGTTTGTGGTTACATTTAGTACCCTTGGTTATTTATATATCCAAAATTCAAACAGCGGCTATCAATTTATTGAAAATAATTTTCCCTCAAAGCGGGATGATGCTCGTTTAGTGCTCTCCAGTGGTAAAGAAATCTATTTAAAAAATAACAATTCAAAAATTACGGTGAATGCAGGAGAGGAGCTGCGAATAGAAAACAACTGTGTAATTGACCTGCGTAAACAGGATAAAGAGGTCGGAGATGCTAACCGTATGAATGAAGTGATTATACCATTTGGGAAAAAATCGCAACTGGTATTGGACGATGGCACTAAAGTATGGTTAAATGCCGGAAGCCGTTTGGCATTTCCCACGAAATTCACAAAAAGAAACAGGGAAGTCTTCCTCGAAGGGGAAGCTTATTTTGAAGTAGCACACCTCAAATCCCAGCCTTTTATTGTTAATGCCAAAGATATTGAAATAGAAGTATTGGGCACCCGCTTTAATTTATCGGCTTACCCGGTTGACAACAATATTGAGACGGTACTGCTGAAAGGAAGTGTGGCTCTTAATAAACCTTCGGCATTTGGGCTAAAAAGAGGGCAAGTGGTTTTACAGCCCAACCAAATTGCACGGTTAAACAAGAAAACAAAAGAAATTTCTGTTACCAATGAGCCCAATGCCGAAATTTACATTGCCTGGACCAAAGGGTGGTTGGAGTTTTATCAGGAAAGTTTGAACTCGGTAATTACAAAACTCGGACGCTATTACAATGTGGAAATTAAGATCCACGAGAAATATCCTTCGACAGAGCTAATTACAGGAAAAATAGATTTAAAAGAATCGTTGGAAGATGTGATGGTTGCATTGGCTGATGTTGCAAAAATTGAATACCGCAT
>JAADGO010000192.1 GCA_013152355.1 Chlorobiota bacterium | reverse complement strand
ATAGCTTTGGCTATGCAAGAAAAATCGAGCTTTGCCACTGAAAATCAATCTGTCACTCTCGAAAATCCACTTTAACTTTAAACAACTTCATATTTATGACTGCAATTTACAAAAAATATTTTAACTGCTCTGTGCCTTAAGTTTGGAATAACTAAAATGCCTGATGTGAAAATAGCAGGGATTTCATTCGTTTTAGCCAAAAATAATTGTAATTTCCCGGAATAAACCCTATTTAAAACCATATTAAATTGAAAACATTAAAAGTAGACCCCAGGGCAAAAGCCCTGATTTTTGACCTTGACGGGACCATTGCCGATACTATGCCGGTTCATTTCCATGCATATAATAAAGTTGTCGCGGAATATGGGATCAATTTTACCCCCGAATTGTTTAAACGGTATGCCGGTATCCCTGCCGGGCAAACCATACAGATACTTAATGATAAGTTCGGAGCCAATATGGATCATGAAGAGGTAGGCCAGGTAAAAGAGCTTGAATATGAGAAATTAATGCATCAGATTAAACCCGTTAAACCTGTTGTGGATTTAATAAAGAAGTATAATGGGGTACTACCCATGTCGGTGGGTACCGGAGGGCATCACAGGCTGGCATGGAAGACACTGGAAATATTGGGATTGGATAAATATTTTGACATCCTGGTTGCCATGGAAGATGTTACCCACTACAAACCCCACCCTGAAACGTTTTTAAGGTGTGCAGAGAAAATGAATGTAGATCCTCAGTATTGCCAGGTTTTTGAAGATGGTGCCCTTGGTTTGCAGGCAGCACGTTCTGCCGGCATGATACCGGTGGATGTTACAGAATATTATACGGTTACTATTGGGATATAAACTGATATGCGAAAAATAACTCTCTCCGTTGTTTGTGGCTGTGCTTTAGCCTTCCTGCTGTCTTGTTCAGGAGGGAAATACAATACAAAACGTAACCTCACCGTAGTATTCTACAATGTGGAAAACCTGTTTGATATTTTCAATGAGCCGGGGACGCACGATGGGGAATTTACTCCTGAAGGAGTAAAAAAATGGACGGAAGAAAGGTATAATAAAAAGTTAGCTGATTTATCTAAAGTGTTGAGTTCAATCAACCATGAAGAGCTTCCTGAACTCATTGGCCTGTGCGAAGTGGAAAACAGGGAGGTGGTTGAAGAGTTACTGCATACCGGGGAGCTGCAAAATGCTGATTACGGGGTTGTGCATTTCGAAAGCCCCGATTTCAGGGGTATTGATGTGGCCCTTGCTTACCGGGCAGACGAGTTTTCTGTGATTGCACAGGAGCCGATACGTATTTCTTTTGAAAATAATCCCGGTTCCCATACCCGTGATATCCTTTATGTAAAAGGGAAAACCAATAACAGGGAAGTTTTTCATATTTTTGTCAACCATTGGCCTTCACGGATTGGCGGGACAGCTAAAACCGAGCCTAAAAGGATTTTTGTAGCGGCTATTCTACGAAGCAGGGTGGATTCAATCTTGTCTGTTGAACCAAATGCCAATATAATTATTATGGGCGATATGAATGACGAGCCTGCCAATGAAAGCCTGGAAAATGTCCTCAAAGCATCATATTCCCTTTCCAGTAAAGACAACGGGTTGGTAAACCTCATGTTTAAACTGGACAAAGAGGGTAAAGGGTCGTATAAATACAGGGGGGAATGGGATATGCTTGATAACCTGGTCGTTTCTTCCGGTTTGTTTGATAAAAAAGGTTTCAGGTGTACCGGCTATGGGGTGGTTTTCCATAAAAAGTGGATGGAGTATAAAAACAGGAATGGCAGCATTTTCCCAAACCGGACTTATGGCGGGTCCAATTATTATGGGGGGATTAGCGACCATTTCCCGGTATATTTCAGAATGGTACGTTAATGAGAACTCATTATAGAGTTGATTGTTAAATGTTGAAAAACAGGATGGATTTTAAGATTGTTTCAGAATACCAGCCAACGGGCGACCAGCCGGAAGCCATACAACAACTGGAAGAGGGCATTATGCAGGGCAGCCGTTTCCAGACTTTACTGGGGGTTACCGGGTCGGGGAAAACATTTACTATGGCAAATGTTATTGAAAGGGTACAGCGCCCGACACTGATCCTTAGCCATAACAAAACCCTGGCAGCACAGTTATACGGCGAGATGAAACAATTTTTCCCCAACAATGCGGTTGAATATTTTGTTTCGTATTACGATTATTACCAACCTGAGGCTTACCTGCCTGTTACCAATACTTATATTGAAAAAGACCTCTCCATTAACAAGGATATTGAAAAATTGCGGTTGAGTGCAACCTCCGCATTATTGTCGGGCAGGCGCGATGTGGTAGTGGTTTCATCAGTTTCTTGTTTGTACGGTATTGGCAACCCTGAGGATTTCCATGCCAATATCACCAACATTTCAAGGGGGCAGGCTATTGCCCGGAATGTATTCCTCCGCCAGTTGGTCGATGCACTTTATTCCAGGAGCGAAATAGATTTCCAGCGGGGCAACTTCAGGGTGAAGGGCGATACAGTGGATATTTTTCCGGCCTATGCCGATGTGGCCTTTAAGGTGGTTTTCTGGGGCGATGAGGTAGAAGAGGTTTTTTCATTCGACCCGGTTTCGGGGCAAACAATCGAGGAGCTGGAAAATGCGGTAATCTACCCTGCTAATATTTTTGTAACCACCAAAGAGCGTATGAAGGCGGCCATCAGGCAAATCCAGGACGATTTGGTTGCCCATGTAGATTTTTTTAAAGAGATAGGGAAGCCCTTGGAAGCCAAACGCATTCAGGAGCGTGTGGAATACGATATGGAAATGATGCGTGAATTGGGCTATTGCCCGGGCATTGAAAATTACTCCAGGTATTTCGATGGCCGCCAGCCAGGGACGCGCCCCTTTTGCCTGCTTGACTATTTCCCCGGTGATTTTTTATGTATTATTGACGAGAGCCATGTTACGCTGCCACAAATAAGGGCAATGTATGGTGGCGACCATTCACGTAAAGTTAACCTGGTGGAATATGGTTTCAGGTTGCCGGCAGCCCTCGACAACCGCCCGTTGACATTTGAAGAGTTCGAAAGCATTGTTAACCATGTTGTTTATGTGAGTGCAACCCCCGCCGATTATGAACTTAATAAATCGGAAGGTGTCGTAGTTGAGCAGGTCATCCGCCCCACAGGATTACTTGACCCGGTGATCGATGTGCGCCCCAGTACCAACCAGATTGACGATTTGATGCACGAGATTAACCTGCGCGTTGAAAAAAATGAACGGGTACTGGTGACCACCCTGACCAAACGTATGGCTGAGGAGTTGAGTAAATACCTGGCAGATATGGGTGTGAAAACGCGCTATATCCATTCTGATATTGATACGATGGAACGTATTGAGATAATGGAAGGCCTACGAAAAGGGGAGTTCGATGTGCTGGTAGGGATAAACCTGTTGCGTGAAGGGCTCGACCTGCCCGAAGTATCGCTGGTGGCAATCTTAGATGCCGATAAAGAAGGGTTTTTACGCTCCGAACGGTCGTTGACACAAACCGCCGGGCGTGCTGCCCGCAACCTGAATGGCAAAGTAATTATGTATGCCGATAAAATTACCAACTCGATGCAGAAAACCATTGACTCGACCAACTCCCGCCGCGAAAAGCAGTTGAAATATAATGAAGAAAATAATATTACGCCAACACAAATAGTCAAACCTACCCGCGAAATAATTGGATATGAGTACCGTAGCGGCAAGCAGGGGCAGGCATACTCCGGAGGGATGGAAAAACCGGATATTGCTGCCGACCCAGTGGTACAGTACATGGGCATAGCAGGCCTGGAGAAGGCCATTGCCAATACCAAAAAGCAGATGCAGGCAGCTGCCAGGGAACTCGATTTTATTACTGCCGCCCAGCTTCGCGACGAAATGTACCGACTCCGCGAATTGCTGAAGGAAAAGAAAAAGGAATAACCTCGTTTGCCCGGCTTAAGCTTATTGAAGTTTTAGCTTCCAAGAAGCTGTCTGATTTTTGTTTTTTTAGACCGCTTCTAAGTAGCTGTGTAAATCTTTTAAGTCATCAGTACCAATTATACCAACCCCTGCTTTTATCAGTTCGTGCCAAATAGCGTGGCGTTGCTTCTCCGAACGGTTTGGAGTCCCCCAAAAACGGAGGAGGTAGCCCTTTTCACGCGCTTTCCCCGACAGGGACATGAGTTTTTCTTTTTCGGCAGGCGGCATTTCCCCTGTGCCATCCCATTTAAAATAGTTCTGCCAGTTATCGCTGACCACCGGCATTAATGTTGGAGCGATACCCGAATCCAGGTTGTCCAGCCGTCCATCGAAACCCGTATATCTGACAGCTTGTGCCTGCATATACTTGAAGGGGCGTTCGCCGGAAACTACAACCAGGATACTTCGTTTTGTTTTCACTCCATTTTCAACAACCGATAAATAAGCTTTGTAATTTTGTAGTATTTTATGCAACAGCTTGTACGTTTTTAGCCCATCGGCTTTAATATCAATAAATAATATTACCTCTTTGCCATCGCCATAAACCGACCCGTTATTTTTATCAATAATATTTTTGAGAGGATTTAGGTATAATTCGCGAAGAGTCTTCCCTGGTTTTACCTCACTGAATTCGTGTGCTACAAAAAGTGAATCGCCAATAGGAAATACATCTGCCTCAATGCTTCTGAAATTAAATGAAAGGGCGTCGAACAAAGGAGTATTTTGCTCATAGTCGTTATGTGAATGTGCTATAACCTGATTTCCCCCGCCATTGCTAACCGGGTTTGCCGAAAGTATAATGGTGCTGAGAATAATAATTAGGCTATTAAGAAGTTTGTGTATCATGTCATCAGGTTTAATCAAGGAGTCATCTGAAAATTGGTTTTGTACATGAAAGTAGTAAAAATAATTAATGTTAATCGTAAGGTTAATCCCTTTTTTTTCTTGCTTGTCCTTGTTTATCCTATATTTATAGTTGAATGAAAGAGTAAATTATTATGGGTAATCAAATCTTTAGGAGTATATTTTTGCTTGTTTTTACATGCTTTATTTTATCGTGTTCGCAAAAGCAAGAGCCACTTTCGCCTCAAAACGCACTTGAAAGATACCTTAGCAATGGCGACAATTCTTTTAGTTGGGAACTGAAAGATTCATTTGAGTCGGGCGGGCAGGCAGTATACCTGCTCGAAGTTGTGTCGCAGCAATGGCGCAGGCATTTATTAAAACATTCGTTAACAGTTATCGTACCGGGAGAAGTTGAAAATGACGGTGCTTTATTCTTTATTACCGGAGGGAAAAACGACAAAGATGGCCCGCGGGCACCAGGGAAAGATGATAAGTTGTTGAAAAAACTTACAGGTATCGCTGCTCAAAACAAGGCTGTTGTTTCTATCATCAGGCAGGTGCCAAACCAGCCAATGTACGATGGTTTAACAGAAGATGCACTTATCTCATTTACGCTTCATCATTTCCAGGAAGATAGTGATTATACCTGGCCTTTGCTTTTCCCTATGGTCAAAAGCGCCATCAGGGGGATGGATGCGGTACAGGAGTTTTCGAAAAAGCAACTTTCATTAGATGTGAGGCGCTTTGTTGTTTCAGGGGCTTCAAAAAGAGGTTGGACAACGTGGCTTACAGGGGCTAATGATAAAAGGGTAGTGGCTATTGCGCCTATGGTTATTGATGTGCTGAATATGCCGGTAAATATCGACTATCAAATAAATTGGTGGGGCGATTACAGTATCCAGATCGAAGATTATGTGAAGCTTGGTATTGCACAGCAGGTTAGTTCCGGCAAAGGCCGCAGCCTAGTACAGATGATCGACCCGTATTCATACAGGAAAAAACTTAATATGCCCAAAATGATTTTTATCGGCACCAATGATGAGTATTGGCCGGTTGACGCAATAAAAAATTATATTGATTCAATCCCCGGGGAAAATTATATTTATTATATACCCAATGCCGGCCACGATTTGGGGGATGGAGTAGATGCGTTTAATACGTTAGGCTCATTTTTTGGCTTTGCCCTGCAGGGGAAAGGTTACCCAAAATGCGATTACAAGATTACACAGGCTGATGGCAGTGCTATTTTACAGATAGAAGCAAGCAAGGATAAATTGCTGGATGTCCTGCTTTGCTCAACCACATCGGACGACCGGGACTTCCGTGATGAGAAGTGGGGATGTAGATCCCTGGGAGTATCGGACAAAGCCGGCGTAGAGGTTGATGTAAAGCTCCCGGTAAAAGGGTATAAAGCTTTTTATGTCGACTTAGTTTATAAAAATTTAGCCGGTATGCCTTATACAAAAAGTACAAGGATGTATACTTCCGAAGGCAAAATATTATTACTTAACAGAGGCCAGTCCCAGGCAAATTAGGTTATGCCTGGCTTAACACGAGCTTATTTATCATTTTGTTTTGACCCTTGATTTTAATATTCCGTTGTTAAGGGTAAATATTCCATATTCCGGTGGTTCATTTTCCAATTCGTCCTGCAGCCATTTTATGTGCTTCATTAGTATTTTGGATACTTGCCCCGGTTCCTCTTTATTAATTATTACCGGGATAAAATGACGGTTAACCATACGGATGTTTTGCCCAAACCGGCGCGATACCAAAATTGATACTCCAAGCCCTTTTAAAAATGATATTACTGCCTCTCCCTTTTTTGCAGAACCGTGTATCTGACTGCCTTCAAATGTTTTAAACGGATTTATTTCTTCTGATAAAAGAATCATCCCGTTCGAATTAAGTTCATAGATCAGGTATTTATCAGCTTCGCCAAAATGCTTCTCTTCAAAAACATTGTTATGGCTCAATGCAAAGGCAAGCCGGATTTTCATGGCTTCAAATAATTTTAAAAACGTCCTCTACCCCTGCCACGGCCAAGCCCTTTCCCCTTGCTTCTGCCCAATCCTTTTCCCTTCGGGAAACCATCATGTTTGTCACTTATACTGGAATCTTCATTCCTGGGATTACATTTCCCTAACCCTCTTCCGGTACGGGGGCCTTGCCCCAGTGGACCGGTACTGTTTAATCCTGGCATAACTACTTTTTTTAATTATACTTTAAGTTTATTGATAATATCCTGGACGCTATTGCCCCCATTTTGCAAAACCACCATTTGGATATTGAATTTATCCAATAAGCTTTTTGCTTTGGGCCCAAAATCGCCTGATATGACTTTCCCTACCCCAAGTTCAACCATCTTTTCCGCAGTTTGAATGCCTACCCCTGCAGTGGTACTTGCATTTTTGTTTTCGATAAAGTTTATTTCACCGGTTTCTTCATCGTAAAGGCAGAGGTATGCAGCCCTGCCAAACCTTAAGTCAAATGGCGAACTTAACTGCTTACCTGTTGATGTGACTATTATTTTCATGTCGATCACTGTTTTATTGGTTCTATATTATTTGACCTGCACATTGGGCATACATGTTTGTAATGTGTTGGGGGGATTGTAAACCGTGCATGGCAATTGATGCATAGGAACCAGCTTTTGTCAAAAATGGCATTCCCAAATACCGTTTTTATTTCCTTTACCTCTACGAGGGCCAGGGCAATTTTCCTCCTTGCACTTTCGTATACCCTTGCAAAAGTAGGCCTCGAAATACCCATTAATTCAGATGCTTCCTTATGGTTCATCAAATCGTAGTCGGCCAATTTTATTGCTTCGTATTCTTCATATAGCAACTCTACGGCTTCCTTTGCCCGGTTTCTGTTCCCATAGGGTCTGTACCCTTTGAAACCAGGCGGTGCAACTATCCTTCGTAATCTTCTCCTCCTGGGCATGACCTATAAATTTATTACAAATATAATGAGAATATTCTCAT
>JAADGO010000046.1 GCA_013152355.1 Chlorobiota bacterium | reverse complement strand
TCCTCTTCTGGTTAAAAACTCCATCTAATTATAACTTATCAACACCGCTCAATTGACTAAAATGTGGCCACTATTTTTTAACCAAACTATAAACAACTTCAATAAAAGGTATGACTCCAATTACAAAATTCAAGTTCATCAGATTCTTTTAATGGTATTTCTTTTAATCGGATGCTCTGATGTGGGGAATGAACACCAATGCCAGGCTAATCCAACGTGGGTATTGGCAGTTCTATAAAAAGGTTTGCCTCCCTTATTCCTTATAAGCTGTCCAGGAATTCCAGTTTATCGGCATTCTCCGGCTTGTAGTCAAGTATTTTATCATTTTCTTTAAGCCCTGCTTCAATAACTGTTGTTTCTTCATTCTCCAGGCCGCATTTAACCCTTTTCTTATAAATTTTACCAGATTGTTTTATGAATACAAAGTTATCGCCATTGTCGGAATAGATACTGCTTCTCGGGACTATCAGTACATTTGCCAGTTTATCGGCAATAATATAATTATCGGTAGTCATTGCCGGTTTTAATTTTTTATCTTTTTCATTAAAATCGATAATAACTTTAAAAACTTTTGTGTCGAACCCGGCCATCTCTTGCCCGATATTTGCGATTTTAGAGATTACCCCTGAATATTTTTTACCGGGGAGCGCATCAATAGTAATATTCACACTATCGCCAATATCCAGTTTTGTAACATCAATTTCCTGGACATAGGTTTCTGAAACCAGTACCGACAAGTCGGGCAAGGTGGCGATCTTGGGATTCCATATCCCGACTTTGTCTCCAACCTTTAATTTCCTGCCGCCCCACAGCCTGGCATACATCACCATTCCATCTCGTGGCGCAGTGACTCTTGTTTTTCGTGCAGCAGCCTTGAAAAGGGAGTCCAGCCTGCTATTCCAGTCATGCTTGCTTTTAATACGCCTTATTTTGGTGCTGAGTTCGATTTGTTTTAATTCATAGTCGCGCTTCTTTTTATTTAACTGCCTGATTGCCTGATTATATGCCATCTGTGCCTTCCGCTGGAAAGCAGGTGACTCATAAACGGATTGTTCCAGTTCCAGTTTCTTATATTTAAGGTCAAACTCAATCTCTCCTATTTCCTCACGGAATTTCGTAAGTTGTATGGTCGAATCAATTTTTGCATCTTTCAATTCGGCATCCTTTTTTTCCAGTTGCTCCAGGTTCCTTTGCATTTGCTGTTTCAACGCCCCCGGGTCAAGGGTCGCTATCCAGTCGCCTTTTTTTACCATTGTACCCTCCTGAACCATGTCTTTCAGCTGAAGGGAATATATCCTTAGCCTCCTGTTGCTCAACTCCTTGGGTAAGTTTATCAGAATGGCATTCTTCCCCTGTACTTCTCCTTTGGTATTAATTACCAGCTCAAAGTCGCCTCTTTTGACATTAACAGTATCTTCGCCAATAATTTCGTCCCTGCCTAAAATAAAAAGGGCCAGCAAACCAATTACCGCCAATAAAAATATTAATAACCTTTTTCTAGTTTTTAGCATTATGCCGTTTTTTATTGGTTGATTAGCCTGTCAAAATCTTCTGTTAAAGAGATATCCTTTTCAAAGTCGAAAAGCGTTAGTTGCCTGATGGTAAAAAAATACTTCCAAAAAGAGCGAAGAGCATTAATATAAGCCCTTTTAGCACGTTCCTGCCCGTTACGGGCCAGGTTCAGGTCGGTTACTTTCAATTTCCCGATAAGGAAGCGTTGCTGGGTAACATCGTATCCCATTTGTGCAATAGTGTCGGCCTTGGCGGCATTCCTCACCTGTTCCGACTGAAGGTTGAATTCCATTACATACATGATTACATCCTGTTCAAAAGCATTCCGGGCCTGGTTGATACTGATCCTGACTACTTCGCGGTTTGACTCGGCCATTGCAAGCTGCCCCTTCCGCCGCCCCCAGTCAAGGATTGGTATGTTTATGCCAATCCGGAGGCGTTGCCTTTTAAGGGGGTCCCTATATACTTCCTCAATGGTTTCTGCATTTTGATTGAGCCCGTATAGGGCGAATAAATCGCCACTTACGCCGCTTGCTGATTTGGCTTCTTTTACTTTCCTGTCTTCTTCCAGCATCTGCTGCCGATGGCCTATTATCTCCGGATTATTTGAAAGGGCCATTTGTAAAGCTTCCGCTGAGTTGATTGTTAGATCGGGCAACCCGGTTGGTATAATACATTCTACACTGGCTTCTTTCGGCAGCCCTAAAAATGTATTTAAATCAGATTGTGCCCTGTTTAGCCCGAGTTTAGCCCGGGTGTATGCGAGCTTTGCATTCATAAAATTTAATTCAAGGTTCAATAACTCATCCTGGGTTACTGTCCCCACCTGGAAACGCCCTTTCCCGATAGTGTGTAAAGTATCTGCATTTGCCAGGTTCGTTTCTGCAATTTTTACTTCAATCTGTGCATCAACAAGGTTAAAAAACCGAATGGAGGTTTCTATTGCCAAAATCTCTTTTGACTGGACAAATTCTTTTTTTGCTTTCTCAAATTTTAATGGCTCTATTCTGGAGGTCCATTTAAGCCTGTTGTATCCGTTCAACGACTGTGAATATCCGATACTAAACGGGGTAGAAGAATAAGATGAAAGATTATCTGTCCCTAATTTTTGGGAAAGGTTGAGCTCCGACCGGGCAAAAATACGGCCTCCAGTTAAACCAATATTCTGATTTAAAAGCAGGGCCAGTTCAGAATTAAAATCTTCACGGGATTTATACTCATCGCGGTTTTTATCATAATTATACACTTTCTGCATCGAACGATTATAGTCGAACGGGGTTGCTTCCAAAGTCAACCTTGGCAGCCTGTCGGCTTTGAAATACCTGTATTGCCAGTAATTTGCCAGGTACATATTTTTATTCTTAAACGCATCAAGCGATTGTTGAGCCGCTATACTGATGGTTTCTTCGAGTGTAAGCAGCCTTTTCGCCTGGCAGAATGCCTGAGGTAAAAATAATGACTGTACGATTAGAAGGAGTAATATCTTTTTCATGGTAAAAGAATTAATAACGTAATGAGTTAACCGGATCCTGGTCGGATGCACGCTTGGCAGGCAGGTATCCAAATGTAATACCTATTATCACCGATACACCAAAAGCTATTATGATGGAGAATACGGAGATGATTGTTTTGATATCGAATATAAACATGATTGTTTTGGACAGGGCGATGCCCAGGATGATACCTATTATCCCTCCCGATACGCTGATTATGGTTGATTCGGACAGGAACTGAATAATAATATCTTTCCTTGAGGCGCCAATCGCCTGGCGTATACCTATCTCCCTGATCCTCTCCATTACCGATGCAAGCATGATATTCATAATACCGATGCCTCCCACAATTAGTGAGATCCCGGCAATAACCCCCAATACGATGTTAAAAATATTTTTTGTGTGTTGCTGTTGTTTCAATAAAAGTTCGGGGATGGTTACTTCAAAATCGAATAATTTGTTGTGGCGCCTTAGCAACATCCGGCTAATAATTTGTGCCGTTGCGCTTAAATACTCCGTTTTGTCAACCTGTACTATTATTTTGTCGAGCTGGTTCATATTCTCTTTTGCGGGCTGGGTATTTTTTCGTGAATTGCCCTGGTTCTCCACCTCATCGGCACGCACCAGCGACCGGTTTTTAAACCGCATCAGGATAGTTTTTACCGGGGTAAATATTTTGTTGTCGGTACTACTAATCCCAAATTCATCGGAGGCAGATGCTGTAAAGTCACGTTTTTCGATAACCCCGACCACCTGCAGCCATACCTGCCCGCATTTGATATGCTTCCCCACAGGGTTTTCATGGTTGAAAAATACATTCTTTATGTTTTCGCCGATTATACATACAGGAACCCCTTTCCCCATCTGGCTTTTTGTAAACAACTCCCCATATTGAAGAGATATATTAAAGAGCCCGAAATAATTGTTGTTGATCCCTTCTAAAACCACAGGTTTACTCTTACCATCCAAGATAGCAGAATAATTAAATGAGATTACCGGGGAAACCTTATTTACCCCGGGGATTACATCTTCGATGGCGATTGCATCAAGCAAAGTGAGCCCTTTTGAGAATTTTTTATTGCTTACCTGGATTCCTTCTTCTGAAGTAGTGGCATTTTCATTGATGCCGGCCGATGCCTGTGAAGGGGAGATAATTATATTGTTTACCCCGACCATTTTTATTTGCTCCAGGATTTCATGCTCGGCGCCGTTCCCGATAGCCAGCATACTAATTACTGCTGCTACTCCGAAGATTATCCCCAAGGCAGTCAGGAGGGACTTTATTTTATTGGTAAATATTGCTTCAATACCAATTACTATATCGTGGCCATACCGTTGTATAAGCTTTTTCATCTTATTGTAATAATATTGTTTTGTCCGGGGGTGCCGGGCTTGTTATTCAGTTTAACAGGCTTTTTCTTATCTTCTTCGATAGCTTTTTGGGCCTCCTTTTCTTCTATTCCCTTCCTCTTTTTTATTTCCCGGTATACATCCATTCCCTTTATTGGCAAATCATCGGGGGCACCGGGTTTTGTCAGTAAAATAACATCGCCCTCCTGTAGCCCTTTCCTGACCATTATATAATTTTCATTTTCATCCCCCAGGTCAACGACCTGTTTTACAATGGATCCGTTATCGAGAAAAACGTACTGCATACTATCGTTCTCAAAAACAGCATCGGTGGGGATAAACAACGTATCGGGGAATAGGCCTGTTTGAATAATGTTGCTGGTGGTCATTGCCGGTTTAAGGTTGTTGACGTAGCCAAAAATCTTCACTTTCACCTCGAATACCTTGGCATCGCTTTTTGGCAACGGTTGCCCAATATTGGCTACTGTGATTACCTGCCCTTCAAGGATTTTGCCGGGCAGTGCATCAATTCCGATTTTAACTTTCTGCCCTACTTTTATTTTGGATATATCTATTTCATTGACATACGTAATGGAGATCATGGATGTAAGGTCGGGCAGGGTGGCAATGGTTGGCATCCACTGGCTTACCGATGAACCCACTTTTATTTTATCGCCAAAACGGTCTTTTGCATAGATAACCATACCCGGTTTCGGGGCTTTTATCCGCAATGACTCATATACTTTTGAGAGGTCGTTAACCCGGGTTTGCCGTTGGCGTAGTTCAATATGCTTACGGTCGACTCTTGAAACAGCCTGCTGCTTTTTCAGTCCGTAACCCCTGATTTCCTGTTCAAGCTTCCTTTTCGCCTTTTCCAGGTCCATTTCAGCTTTGCGAATAATTGACGGCGATTCATAAATCGATTCATCAAGGATGATTTGCATTTCCTCGACCTCTTCCCGGGCATTGATAATCTGGTCGCGAATATTGCTCAGGTTAAGGTTCGAATCCATTTTTGCATCTTCGAAATCGTTGAATGCCTGTTCCAATTCATCTTTAGCAGTATTTAATAGTTCCTCTACTGTTTTAAAGTCCAGAGAGGCAATATAGTCTCCCGAATCGACAACGGTTCCTTCTTCAACAATATCTGTTATATTGATTTCCCATATTCGAACATTTCTGCTCGAAAGTTCACCGGGCATTACTATTTGCACTGAATTTTCAGCCTCCAATTGCCCACTTGTATAAACCGGTATCTCAAAAGGGCCTCGTTGTACAGTCGTTGAAACCCGGGTTCCTTCATCTGACGAACGGGAAGAGACAATGAAAAAAGCGGCAATCAATAATAATATAATTACAATGCCTGGCAGCAGGTATTTTTGTTTCATGGGCGGTAGTTAAAATTCATACAAGATATTGAAGTTGCTTACAATCAATCACTATGCCAAAGTTTTTATAATGATTAACGTAAGTTATATTTTTTTATGATGAGAAGGTGTTTCCCCTACGTTATCCTACCTTCTTAAAGGGTGTCTTTTAAGAGAGGTATGTCTTTTCTTGGCCGGTTTGAATCATACGACTTCAGGTGGCTGCCAAACCTCAACTTAAGGCTTTTGGTTACGGCAACTGCGGCAGTGCCGGTAATTTGTTCAAGAGCAAGTGCCATCAACCCTTCTTTGGGCGAGCCCAGTTTGTGGAATAAATCGTCTTCGCCTGCAATGGTTGGCGTAAGCCCATCGGGGAAGTCAGTGTACCCCACCGAATTAGCATATTTAGACACAATAGGCTGGATAGCCCAGTTGTGCTTTTTTTCTGGGTCGCTGATAACCAGGGCGCCGGTATACTTACCATGAGTTTGCCCGCCAATGGTTACAACATTCATGTAAGGGGCTAACCCGATTATCAATGCCTCGCTTGCCGATGCCGTATTCTGCCCGGTTAAAATATATAATGTGCTTAGGCCCAGGTTAGTGCCGGCATTTTTGAAAAATGTTTTCATTGATACCCCTTCCTGGGTATAATATTGGGTTAAATTCTCATTGTACTGATCTTCAATTATTACACTCTTATTTTCAACCTGCTGAATGGGGGCTAATATACTGGACAGGTGTTGCATGGCCGTTATATATCCGCCATTATTGTACCTCAGGTCAAGGATCATCTCGGTTACGCCGGCATTTTTCAACCATGTAAAAGCACTGGTCAAGGAATCATTGTAGTTGGCAAGGAAATTCTTGTATACCATATAGCCGATTGTTGCCCCGTCTATTTTCAGGGTGTCATAACGAAGGATCGGGTTTTCGGTTATTTGCCTTGCTGTTAGGTCAACCTCTTTTACAGGAGTAAGCACATCGCCTGAAAATTCTGCAATTGTAAGAGTATATGAAGCTTCATTCAGTAAATAATTATAATTGTCGGCATTTAATTCCATCCCATCAATAGCTGAAAAAATATCGCCTCGTTTTAGCCCGGCTTCCGCAGCAGGGCTGTTTGGGTAAACAAACTCAATAATTCCGATAATTTCGGTATGGGTTTCGTCTTTCCAGAATAATGAAAACGAATGGCCCATAGATACCTCTATTCCCTGGTAGCTGTTGATAAGGGCTTCGTAATCATCGGTAATGAACGACCACCGGTCGGTCGGCTTATAAAGCAAGGTATCGAAATATTTAAACGAATTGGGCTGTTTGGTATAATCAAGTTCAGGCATTTGTTTATTCCACAAATAATAATAATCCATATTATCGTGGATAAATTTATTGATCTCAATAACGCCTGAAGGGATTTTATCTTCCGGTACCGGCTTTGTTGTAATGTACTCTTTTTTGCATCCTGCAACAAGTATTGCTAAAATAAATGACAGGGGTATTATTCTTCTCATCAATATCATCGTTCAGTCTTTTATCTCTTTTTTTCACTTACTTCTTTTGGGTACTCAATCCTCACGTGGTAAATATTCAACAATTTATAAAGTAAAATCTCCTTAATACTATTAATATCTTTAAACGTCAAATCTGAATCATTGAGCTGCTGTTCGTTTACTTTCTGGTCTATCATCCTGCCAATTAGCTCTTTCAGGTTGTTCATATTTTTATCTTTCATGCTTCTCGAAGCGGCTTCGATGCCATCAACAAGCATCACTACAGCAGCTTCTTTCGATTTTGGCAGCGGCCCCGGGTAGGTAAATGGCTTCCCATCTATTTTAGTGTCAGGGTTATCTTCCTGTTTTTTCAGGTAAAAATATTTAGCCCTGGTTGTTCCATGGTGGGTCGCAATAAACTCTATCAGGCTTTCAGGGAGCTTATGCCTTTTTGCCACTTTTACCCCATCCTTCACATGGCTTATAATTATTTCAGCACTTTTAGCATAGTCCATCTTGTCATGCGGGTTTCGATACCAAATTGGTTTTCAGTAAAATAGGTAGCTTTGGCAATTTTCCCAACATCATGGTACAAAGCACCTGCCCTCACTAAGAACGGGTTCCCCCCAATTTTTAGTATAACCTCCTCGGCAAGGTTGGCCACCTGGATTGAATGCTGGAATGTACCGGGTGCTTCCTCGGCCAGTTTCCGCAACAAAGGCTGGTTGGTATCTGAAACCTCGATTAAGGTTACATCAGAAATAAATCCAAACAATTTTTCGAACACATATATCAACGGGTAAACCAGCAGTATTAATAAACTACTCCCGGCAAACCATTTGAGCATCCCGTAATTGATATTCAGGAGATTCCCTTCCTGAATCAGGTTAATGGCTAAAAAAACAATAGTATAGGAAAGCAACACCCATACCGAAGCCATAACCAAATGAACCCTGCGGTGCATTTTTGCCAGGCTGAAGACAACAATAATACCTGCAACCACCTGTAATAAAACATATTCAT
>JAADGO010000161.1 GCA_013152355.1 Chlorobiota bacterium | reverse complement strand
CTCATTAATTATCAAGAGAAGTGAACCCCATCCTTATTGCATATTTTGTGAGTTCAGAAATTGTAAAAATGTTCAGTTTCTGCATTATTTTCTGACGGTGAGTCTCAACTGTCTTCACACTGATAAATAATTTCTCGGCAATAATCTTAGTTGAATTACCTTCCGAGATAAGTTGAAGCACCTCTTTTTCCCTCGTTGAAAGCACTTCGCCTGTGTTCGTGCTTGTGCCATCCATATTGGAGACAAACTCGCGCACCAGCACATCAGAAATCTCCCTGCTCAGGTAGGTGTGTTTTGAATGAACGGCCTTTATTGCATCCATCAGTTCATCGAATGCACAATCTTTCAGGAGGTAACCAGAAGCCCCCGAACGGAACATCCCGGTAACAAATTGTTTGCCCGAATGCATCGACAGTGCAATTATCCTGGCTTCATGGTATTCGTTCAATATCATTTTTGTTGCTTCCATCCCGTTAAGTCCGGGCATAGCCACATCCATTATAATAATATCCGGTTTCAGTTTCTTGGTAAGGGCCAAAGCTTCCCTTCCATTTTCTGCTTCGCCGACAACCTTAATATTAGCTTTATCTGCAAGAAGATTCCTCAGTCCTTCACGCATTATTTTATGATCGTCTACAATAAGTATATTTATTTCCATCCTTATATAAATTTATGTATTTACAGGTACTGACAGATAAATTTTTGTTCCTTTCCCCGGTGAAGACTCAATATACATCTTTCCCTGGAAATATTCTAATCGCTCCCGGATACTGAATAACCCAATCCCGGCTGTTTTGTTATATCTGGAATCGATCTTTTTTGTTTCAAACCCTTTCCCGTTATCGCTTACACTAATATTTAAATACCTCCCTTTGAAATTAACTTTTACATTTACAGAGCTTGCCTCCGAATGCTTGATGATATTATTTAACAACTCGCCAACCGACCGGAATAACAATATTAATAAATCTTCATTTATATCCGGCACCTCATCCTCAACCTCCAGGTTCGTATTTAAATTATATTTCGAGTTGAGCTGCTCAAGTTTCCAGTTTATTGCAGCAGGCAATCCCAATTCAAATAAAACCGGCGGGCTTAACTCATAGGTCAGGGTACGTGAATTCTTTATAGCATCGATCACATACTTTTCGGTTTCTACAAGGTCCTCGATCGTTTTTTCGGGCAGTGGTTCACTTTTCATCCCCGAAAGCTTAATCCTGGCCATTGCCAGGCTTTGGCCCAGGTGGTCGTGCAGGTCGACTGCAATCCTCCTCCTTTCTTTCTCAACCGCCAGGTTTAATTCCGAGGTCATTGACCGGAGGTTCTGCTGGTAAACTTTTATAGCATCTTCGGCATTTTTACGCTCGGTAATATCTTTTGTAATCAGGATAAACGCATCCGGCTCGCCTGATTTATTTTTGATAATAGATGCACTTAGCTCGCCATGGAATGTTGAGCCGTCTTTTTTAAGCATTATAAACTTCTCGTCTCTTAAGGGTCCCTCGCCTATTGTTTTCTTTAATAATACCCTGGCATTGTTCCTTAAGTCGGGGGCAATCAGTTCAATTGAATTTAGCCCGATCATCTCCTGAGGGTTGTCAAAACCATAAACTTCAGCAGTACGCTGAGATGCATATATTATATTACTATCCAAATCAGTAGTCATCACTGCATCGGGCGAAGCCTCCACCATGGTCCTGAACTTCTCTTCGCTCACGCGCAATGCGTCTTCGGCATTTTTACTCTCTGTAATATCCTTAGCCAACCCGGCTATTCTGGATATTTTCCCTTCATTATCCCTGATTGGGTAAGCATTTGCCTGTACCCACCGGTATGTCCCGTCAGGCCTTCTTATCCTGAATTCCGGGAACTTTATCTCTTCGCAATTCTCCGGGAATACATCCAAAACTGCTTTTACCGGGGCTTTTTCTTCTTCGAAGATCGACACGAACCAATCGGTTGGGTTTTCCATCAAACTATCGCACGATTTCCCCCAAACTTCTTGATATGCCGGGCTGATATAAAATATGTTTTCCATGTCGGGCGAAGCCAGCCAGAAAACCTGCCCGATATTTTCGGCCAGCTGCCTGAATTTTTCTTCGCTTTGACGCAGCTTCTCTTCGGCTTTTTTCCGGTCTGTGATGTCAACACCTTCTGCCTGGTATTCCAGGATATTCCCTTCGTCATCAAAAATAGCCCGGTCTGTCCATTGCTGCCACTTTATTTTTCCATTGGAGAGCACCGACTTATGCTCATCTACCTGTACCGGGTTTTCAAGAGTTAACCCCTCTATTTTATTCCGGACACTATCAATATCCTCCGGTGCAATAAGCGTATACCGGCTCAACCCGATAAGCTCGTCCCTATTCCTTTCGTGCATTTTACAATAGCTGTCGTTCACAAATGTTAAGATCCCTTCAGCTTTATATCGTATAATTGCCTGTGTCTGGTCTTCTATTATTGAACGGTACCTCTTTTGTGCTTCAATCAATTTACTGGTACGTATCTCAACCAATTTCTCCAGGTTGTTCCTTTCTATCCTCAAATTGTCTTCAACTTCTTTGATCCGAAGCATAACTTTGACCTGGGCAACCAATTCGGCGGGGTCAATGGGTTTTGCAATAAACACATCGCCGCCTGCATTCAGCCCTTTAACCCTGCTCTCGGCAATCGACCCCAGAGCCGATACCAGAATTACCGGGATTTGCCTGGTCGATTCCTGGTTCTTTAGTATCCTGCAAACTTCATAACCATCCATCTCGGGCATGAGGATGTCAAGTAAAATCGTATCCGGTTTTTTCTCTTCGGCCACCACCAGCCCTTCTTTGCCACTCGTTGCTGTAAAGACCTGGCAGTCCGGCAGGTAGCTTTTCAATATTAATTCAATGGTAATTAAATTATCTAAGACATCATCTATCGCAAGGATCTTTGGCATAATTGCTTATGTATTTACAGAACCTGCATTATTCCTAAAGTTATTCTATTCCGAAGTCAAACTGCTTTGAATAAAGAAAATGCTCAATTTTCGTTCCTCAAAATAGCTACGGCTATTTCTGCGAGCCTCAACTCTGCGCTTCCCTTTATATCTTTACATTTTGACTTCTCATAACGAAAATTTATGAATAATGCAGGTTAAGAATATTATTGTGAATAAAATTAGTCAATTTTTCCAACCTTGGAAATAAATTGGTGACTATAAATTCCACAATCAATTGTTAGTAATGAAATTTAAGGCTGTGTGTTGTGAAACTTAAGCTATGAACGGGCAGCCTTACAAAACACTTCCTAAAGAAACCGGGCATACAGGAAAGCAACATCAGAAACCCGGCAGCTATTTTTAACGCATTCAGTAATTTACCGGTGCAAAATCAGGATATTCCCTATACCCTGCCCTTACCACAAGCCATATCTTTGATGTACCCTTTTTATTGAAACCGAATTAAAATGGAAACGAATAAAGCTAAGTTGGACGCTGCTTTTTCCCATTTAAAAAGTTATTGTGGAATTCTGTTTGTACTGTTAAGTTTTTCCTTAAATGCGCAAACGGTAAACAGCGAAAAGGCAATCGAGGTTGCCAAAAGATTTTATAATTCAACAACGCCTCAACAACCGGCGTTGAAATTGGCTAAAAATACTGCTATGACTCTTGTTAAAACAGAGGTTATCAAATATAATTCACAAAGCAAATTAAAATCAGCAAAATCATTACCTGCATACCATATTATTAACATGGGTGAAAATGCAGGTTTTGTGATTGTTTCAGGAGATGAAAGAGCCAATCCTATCCTTGGGTATTCTACAAACGGGCATTTTAACCTACTTAATATTCCCGTCCAACTCAAGGCATTCCTTGCAAATTATAAAAATGAAATAGCCGCAGTTGTTAAAAACGACCCTGATTTTAAGATTGGCACCAACTCAAAATGGAGTGAATTAACCTCTGCCGAAACAAAAAGTGCCGAAGTAACAACAGAATCATACCTGGTCACATCGCAATGGGGGCAAGGCAAAAATTACAATGCCGACTGCCCCGAAGATGGAAGAGTGCAGGCTCCTTACGGCGGGCATGTGCCCTCAGGGTGTGTGTCGGTAGTTATCTCACAAATAATGAGGTACTGGGCATGGCCGGCCCGCGGCACCGGGGAGTATTGCTACACCCCTCCTTCATCAAAAAACTATGGCCAGCTATGTGCCAATTTCGACACGGAATACAACTGGGGGCAAATGCCCGACAAATTATCATCAGAAAGTAGCGATGCAGAGAAAGAAGCTGTTGCCAAAATTATCTACCATACTGCGGTTGCTGTTAAAACCGATTTCCGTTACAATGGTTCTTCGGCATCCAGTAGTTCAGCAAAAAACGCATTAAGGTATTACTTCCACTATTCGCCTAAGGTCAAGTTGCTTTACAAAAGCAAGTTTTCTGATTATGAATGGAAACAATTACTAAAAGAACAACTGGACAATGGAATCCCGGTGTATTACAGAGGCGATAACGATGGTAATTTCGGACATGCGTTTGTATGCGATGGTTACGATAGCGAAAACAGGTTCCACTTCAACTGGGGATGGAATGGGAGTTATGATGGCTTTTTCAGCCTAAATGCAGTCACCCCTCTTAGTAATTACAACTTTACATTCCACCAGGGAGCATTAATAAACCTTTTCCCCGACTATGAAGACTACACGGTAGAAGAGGCTTCCATTCAGAAAAAGCATATCACAGACGGAGAAAATCTCTCATTAACCTACAAACAGGTATATAAAGGTTACGACTTTAAGAAATATAATCCTTCTTATGGATATTATCTTTCAACAGATGCAACTTTAGATGGCAATGATACCCTGTTGTCTGAAAATATAGCTACTTTATCATCTAAAAGTAATAAAACAGAAAAAAATATAACGATTAATATTCCTGAAAGTCTGGAATACGGCACCTATTACATACTTATTTCGGCTGACAATAAAAATGAGTTCGAAGAAATTGACGAATCGAACAATACGGTTGCATTACAGTTTTCCTTTTCGGCACCGGCAACCCACGACTTCCTTGTTGAGAATGCCAGCGTTGCCTACGACAAGAATGCAACAGTTGGGAACAGTACTATTCAATCGGGGGAAAGTTTGTTGCTAAGTTGCCGTCAATTATATATTGGCAACGATAAAACAACGGTAGACCTGAAATCAGGGTACTTCTTATCAACAGACAAAGATCTTGACAAAGAGGATGTTATCCTGGGCGAAGGCGTTTCCCCTCTTTCTGCAAATAAGAAATATGAAGATTTAACACTTCAGGTAACAATTCCTGAAGAAACAGCTTCGGGGGTTTACTACATCTTATTTGTGTCAGACTTTGAGGATGAATACATCGAAACAAACGAAGAGAACAACATAAGCTCCTTCAAAGTTGATATTAACAATTGCTCGGACCCGATGGAGCCTAACAATTCATCAGATTTTGCCAGTTTCCTTGGTAAGGTAACAGATTATTTCCAGGATAATCTATGCATACAGTCGGAAGATGAAGATTGGTTCACTTTTTCCATAGAATCAAAAACATTCTATATAAAAATCAGCAATGAAAAAGATTCGCTTAAAGGCAATTATGGACTGAAAATAAATAAATATGAAGGGTATTTTGATATTGAAACATTTGAAACAACCGGAAATACCGATACAAAAATATGGTTGTACGATAAAAACCTTAAATTATTAGCACAGGACGATGACAGCGGTGAAGGCTATTTCTCAATACTGTCATACGACCTGGTAGCTCCAAATTCGTTAAGCCTGTTTGGGAGCAGCAACTTAACCCTTTACCCTAATCCGACAAGGGGGAAAATATATATTAATACAACCCTCGCCGAAGTGTCTGATAATATAAATATAACCGTAATGGATACAAGAGGAGCCGTTATTATGCAAAAAAATACGCAATCGTCAACCTCATGGAGCAATTTCTCAGTCGACCTGTCGGCATATCCCCAGGGAGAATATATTGTAACCCTATTTTCGAACACAGGTATAAAACAGTCAAAAAAAATAATAAAACAATAGAATTTTAGCAAAAAGAAAATAATAAATATCTCGATTTTTTTCATAAGTTTTAGTTTGGTTTTAAAAGGTTAGGAGTACAGAGAGCTATAAAGAAGACACTTTATAGCTCTTTTTTTTTGACCGGACTACAAACTTCGATAAGTAAAAACGAAAGGTGAATCACGGTTAATTCTTCAATATTCAGTATATTGTAAGCCGTTTACCAAACATACTAAAAGCGGCATCGTGTCTACAAAATTTGAAAAAGCGGCTAATATTGCTTCAAAATTCATAAACAGCACCAATTGCCCTGTTTTTCTGACAGGAAGGGCGGGGACAGGGAAAACCACTTTCCTGAAAGAGATGGTACGAACAAGCCATAAAAACACTATTGTTGCCGCCCCAACAGGCATAGCGGCCATCAATGCCGAAGGAGTTACCCTGCATTCACTCTTCCAGCTCCCTTTCGGATGTTTTATCCCTTCGAATAATACGGCCGGCAACGATAACATTTCGGTTCAGTTGAATACACCCCGTACTTTACTTCGCGATTTACAAATGAATGCAACAAAACGGAGGATGTTGCAGGAACTTGAACTGTTGATTATTGATGAAGTGAGCATGCTCAGGGCCGACCTCCTTGATGCCATTGATACTGTGCTGCGTGCAATCAGGCGGAAAAAGAATACCCCTTTCGGGGGAGTACAAATGTTGTTTATCGGCGATTTACTGCAATTGCCCCCGGTTGTTAAAAACGAGGAAAAGAAGTACCTGGCGCCCTACTACCCCTCCATCTATTTTTTTATGGCAAAAGCATTAGAACACAGGAAACCAAAATACATTGAGTTAGAGAAAATATACCGCCAGACCGACCAACAATTTATTTCAATCCTGAATCGTTTGCGCAACAACCAGGTTAGTGATGACGATATCTCCATCCTGAATAAATATTACAAACCCTCGTTCAAAACTGAAGAGGGTGACGGCTACATCAGCCTTACCACCCACAACTGGAAGGCTGACGAAATTAACCGGGAGGCACTAAGGAAACTGCCCGGAAGGATGTATAATTATGATGCAACCGTGAAAGGTGATTTTAATGAAAAGTCCTACCCTGTTGAATATACCCTTAAATTGAAAAAAGGGGCGCAGGTAATGTTTATCAAAAACGACTATTCAGGCGAGCACCGTTACTTCAATGGGAAAATCGGAAAGGTCTCCTACCTTGATGATGAAGAAATTACGGTAAGCTTTGACGATGGGTCGATGCCGGCTACTGTTGAACCGTATACATGGGAAAACAAACGCTACACCCTCGACAAAGGGACGAATGAGATAAAAGAAAAGGTTATCGGGACATTTACCCACCACCCCGTCAAACTAGCCTGGGCAATAACAGTACACAAAAGCCAGGGGCTTACCTTCCGGAAAGCCATTATTGACGTTTCAGGGGCATTTGCCCCGGGGCAGGTGTATGTAGCCCTGTCGCGCCTCGAATCACTGGATGGGCTGGTGCTGACTGCGCCTGTCCCGACTTCAGGGCTCGAACAGGAAGCTTCAATCAAAGAATTCTCCGAAAACAAAGAGCGGCACGAACTCCTGGAAGAGGCATATAAAGCAGAATCGCTCCGTTTTACTACCGAATTTGTATTGAATGCATTTAATTTCAGATGGCTTGACAATTCACTGAGATACCACATCGAAAGCTACGATAAAGACCTGGTGCGGTCGGTAAAACAGCAGCACAAACCCTGGGCAGTAAAACTTCGTGCCGATTTTGCCCCCGTTAAGGATGTTGCCGGCAAATTCCTCCTTCAGGCTGAGAAGATTTTAAATTCTGAAA
>JAADGO010000211.1 GCA_013152355.1 Chlorobiota bacterium | reverse complement strand
CACGGTTTGATGAAGGGGGTACTGATAACCTGAACATTGTTATATCTTTACAGATATAATTTTGGTAGGGTTATCAGGCTCTACTCTACTGCATAGATTAAATTATTGAGTATAATTTAATAAATATTGAACTGTGATTAATTAATTAAGTTGTATTTAATATTTTTGGATTTTAAGAAATCAATATAAATGATTAATTTTAAGAAAAGGGGTAATCAATGACAGATTTATTTAAAGTATTAAAGGAGAAAAACATAAGCTTACCAGGCAATATCGAAAGTTTATTAAAAGGGTGTAAAAGTTATTCTGTTTTTAACACAACAGAAGAACTTGCAGAAGCCGCTGTAGGTGGCAAAGGCAGCAACGAGTTTGAGGTAAGGTATGAAGTACCCGGCAAGGGAGAATATCTTGAAACAATCGTACATAGGGTAAAAAATGGTGTTTCTGCAAACTATACTGAAGCATATATGAGGCGAAGAGACCCGGGGACTATGTCAATTGCCGATGAAAAACCAACCAACAAGGAACGTTTTCAGGATAAGTACGGATATCCGTTTTCAAAATTGCAGGAAGAAACCTTTGATTGGTTGAAGAGTCAGGATTTAGGTTTATTTTTTTATTTCGCAGGCCGCGAAGGAATTGGCTCAACCGGTATTGCAATTGTACCGGCAAATGCAGCATTTTTTGCAATGGGATTATCTATGTTACAGGAAATAATCCCTATGGGTGAGTTAAAAGAACAAACAGAAATAAAATCATTTATTGTTGTTGCCCCGGTATTCAGGCATACACATTTTGACGGGAAACAGGTGGTTGTACACAACCGCACCGAGAAGGTACATGAACTCTATGCCTATAACCTTTATCCGGGGCCAAGTGCAAAAAAAGGGCTATATGGTGTATTGCTTACCCAGGGCGAAAAAGAAGGATGGATTACCGCGCACTGCTCTGCCGTTCAATCCATAAGCCCTTACGACAATATCACCACATTTATGCATGAAGGAGCCAGTGGCGGAGGAAAAAGCGAGTTACACCAACATATTGTTAGAGAAGCTGACGGACGGGTTTTGTTAGGTAAAAACACAATTACTAATGAAGAAAGATTTATTAATATACCTAGGTTTTGTTCTTTTAAGCCGGTAGCCGATGACATGGCATTTTGCCATCCATCATTACAACGTGAAGATGGAAAACTCAGGATTATTGATGCTGAAAACGCATGGTTCGTGCGGGTTGATAGTGTTAACGAATATGGCGATGACCCATTTTTGGAAAGAATAACAATAAAACCCGATAAGCCTTTACTATTTCTAAATATAGAATCTACACCGGTTTCAACAGCACTTATATGGGACCATATTGAAGATGAACCTGGCAAACGATGTCCGAACCCCAGGGTTATTTTACCCAGGGAAATTGTTAAAGATGTTGTTAATAAACCTGTTTCAGTTGACATTAGAAGCTTTGGGATCCGCACACCAAATTGCACAAAAGAAAATCCTACTTATGGAATAGTCGGACTGTTTCATATTTTACCTCCTGCTATAGCATGGTTGTGGCGATTGGTTGCACCTCGTGGGCATAATAATCCAAGCATAGTAGGTACGGGAGTTATGGGGAGTGAAGGCGTAGGGTCTTATTGGCCGTTTGCAACCGGTAAAAGAACTATCCATGCAAATCTGTTTCTTGAACAAATAATTAATACTCCACGAACAACATTTACCTTAGTCCCAAACCAAAATATTGGTGTTTGGAAAGTTGGTTTTAAACCTCAACTGCTAATGAGGGAATATCTTACAAGGAGAGGGGCTGCAAAATTAAGGACTGACCAGTACCAGCCGGCACGTTGCCCTCTCTTGGGGTATGAGTTAAATTACCTAACCATAGAAGCTTCTAAGATCCCTACTCGTTTTCTTAAAGTGTATAGGCAACCAGAAATTGGTTTTGAAGGATATGATATCGGGGCAAAACAATTACAGGACTTCTTTCATAAGGAACTACCCAAATACTTACAGGATGACTTGTTAGTTACGGGTAAAAGGATAATAGAAGCATGTTTATCAAATGCAAGCGTAGAAGAATACAACGAAATTGTTCCAATGAGTTACCAGTATCAATATTCATTTGCCAATATAACAGATTATGAGCATAGTAGTGATTTTAATGGGGTCAAAAGTTGACCTGGGATGGGCAAAAAAATTATAAACAGCCTGCATAAATTTGATATTATTGCAGTATGCAGGATAGCATCAGCACATAAAGTTCCTTTGTAGTGCGATGATATAATTAAAGAACAAGAGAAAAATAATCCTGTTTTTATTACCATAGCAGGAATGAGCAATGCTTTAAGTGGTTTTGTCGATGCACAAATCCATTGCCCCGTTATTGCCTGTCCACCCTTTGGAGAAACGTTTGGTGAAGGTGATTTTACTCAAGCCTGAGAATGCAGCTTTGGCAGCCGCTAAATACTGGTAAGCAATCCTGTTTGAGGAGGAATGACGAGTTTGGATTGTGTGGCATTTCCAACCCGTAGTTATCTTTCAAAAGGCTCGCCAGTCTTGACTTTTTTTGTTTCATTTTTTGCCTTGACGCAAAAAATGAAATCCCGTCTGGAAAGACAAAACAAGAAGGGTAATTCTGCATTGAATGAATTGATACTTGGGTCGCACAGATAACAAGTTTATTATCTAATGTTCTTAAGAATTGATAAGTTCTGACTATTAACTTTTTATAAAATCATGTGGATAATTTTGCATACGGTTCTGGAAAGTTAAAACAGACTCTTTTTTAATCACACCATTATCGATATTGATAGCCTTTTGAATTGTAGGGTTTTTCATCCAGCTTTTACGGCCTTCTAAAATTGTTGGTAAATAAACAATTAGCGCTGCAGATATCGACCTTGAAGCACTTTCCCATAGATAACTTGGCGTATGATCAACTGCATAATAGTCGATGTTATCGATATTCAGAATTGGGTTTTTAAAAGTTGTAGGCTTAGCAAAATAGAATCCCATACCTTCATCGCAACTTACATCAATAATTAAACTTCTTGGTTTTAAAGCATCTTTTTCATCTTCTGTGACAAAATCGATTGGATTGTCTGTATCCTGATAGGTGCCATTAATAATGATTTCAGATTCACTGATTAAGTCGGATAAAGGTCGGACTGTGCCATCATGTTCAACAGTTACCATTCTGGCCTCACCATTATTACCTTTACGAACACGAACATAATCAACATCTAAAATTTCTTCACGCACCTCATAATCCGGTCTTTGGATACAAATTGTAATATCTCTGAAACCATGAGCTTTGAGTGCATAAATAGCTCCACGACTAACGGCCCCAAAACTAAAAATAATTACTTTACGTTGGTTGCCATAATGACCATCAATACCCTTTAATTGTAGTGCATGAATAACTGCACAATAGCCTGCCATTTCATTATTCTTATAAAATGTATGCCTGCCTATTTGACCATTAGGAGTCCAAACAAACATATCCTCAAATGCAATTAGCGTTAATTTTCGGTCTATTGCAGTTTGTGTAATGTCGACTTGCTGTGCGCAATGCGGATAACCCCAAATGAATCCTCCTTCACGTATTTCTTGTAAATCTGCTAATACAGGTTTCGCAATAATTACCGAACCTATATCAACCAATAATTCATGACGAGAAGCAACTCCTCCGGCTTGAGAAACAAAAAATTCATCATCTAAACCAAAAGGTACACCATATCCCTTTTCAAAAATTAATTGTTTCCTAATATCCTCCGGTATACGTGATAGGTGTTCCGGATGAATTGGTACACGTTTTTCATCTTCTTTTCTTGAAGTCCCAATAACTCCTAATGTTAGTTTTTTCATGAATTCTCTTTTGTTTTTTTGTTATAAAACGATAATGTCGGTCGGGGGTTTAGCCCCCAATTAATCGGACAATTTGATTTGTGTTTTCAAAAGTAGACATTTTTGTTTATAATATTGCATCAGCAAGGAACGACCGAAGGTGACCTTTGAGCCGATGGTTGTTGAAGTGTTTCGGGTCCGTACGCTTCTTTTTGTAAATCATCATCTGCATCGGGCAGCTGATGATTTAAGCAAGGAACTCCCCCCAGGCTCCCATTATCCGATAATTGCTGGTAGGGGATGTTCAGGGTAAATCCTGTGCTTCTCAAGGGTCGTATTTACCCCATTCTCAGAAGCTTCCTTTAAAATCTGGAGCTTTTGCTCTTTACTGAATGTTCTTTTTGACATAATTGGCATAATTACTAATTTTAATCTATAATTATGTCCGACTTTTTAGGGGGCTAATTCAGGGCGAATGCGGTGGAGGATTGAAAATTCTTTCGATTACCTGAAAGAACACGGTTATAACTTGGGGCATAAATTTTCCAGGGTTTCCTTTAATGCTTTTAAAAATTATTACCAATGCATGATGTTGGCACATATCATAAACCAGTTTGTTGAAAAAAGCACAGAAATTGCCCTGTTGCTTGCCCAACATAGCAAAAGTACGATAATAAACCTGTGGAAAAGATTGCTGTCATAGAAAAATTACGTTAGAAGCCAGCTGCCAATAACTAAGCATTCGGATGGTACACAGTGCCAAATCTGATCCCGAATACTCAACGAATTTTTTATGGTTAAATTCACCATTTTACGAAATGAATGAATAAACGAATTGGCTCCGTGCGTAATTGAAAGTTTCGTACTTTTAATCCCGCATAGTGTGCCGAGAAGCAGTGAATCAGAAATAAAACCTGCCGGCATTATCCCGGTCGTCAGTGTGTTTGTTCATAAAAAATAAAAAATTAATATAAACACCCCTCGTTAGTGCTCACGGAAATAAACTTTATTCCTATATTTGCGCCATATTTTAAAAAGTATAGATATGATTCTCGGACTTCTTAAAGAACAAGGCAGCGAAACACGTGTTGCTTTACTCCCTGAAATTGTCAAAAGTTTTGTCGACTTAAAGGTTAAGGTACTGGTAGAAAAAGGAGCCGGCAGCAGTGCATTCTCACCTGATGAGATGTACCAAGAAGCCGGGGCGGAGATTTCTTCCCGCGAAGGCATTTTCAAGCAGGCTGACATGCTACTTCAAATCCATGAACCTTCCGGTGAGGATATCAATAAGATAAAACCCGGCCAGGTTTGGGTCAGTGCTTTTAACCCGCTAATGAACACAGGGTTGGTTAAAACCTTCCTTGAGAAAGGTATAACGTCTTTTAGCCTTGATTCCGTTCCGCGCATAACCCGCGCACAGGCAATGGATATTTTATCATCGATGGCTACAGTATCAGGGTACAATGCGGTTCTGGAAGCTGCATTGCAACTTCCAACATTTTTCCCGATGTTTATGACGGCAGCCGGGACTATACGCCCCGCAAATGTGCTAATCCTCGGTGCAGGGGTTGCCGGGTTGCAGGCTATTGCAACCTCCCGCAAACTGGGTGCCCAGGTCGAAGTGTTCGATGTAAGGTCGGCAGTGCGTGAAGAGGTACAGAGCCTTGGAGCTAAATTTGTCGAGGTGGAAGGAGCTATTGAAAATGAAGCAGCTGGGGGTTATGCCGTTGAGCAAACCGAAGAATACAAGAAAAAACAGCAGGATGTTATCAATGCCCATGCGGCCAAATCGAATGTGATAATCTGCACGGCACAAATACCAGGGAGGAAAGCCCCGGTGCTCATTCCCAAAGAAGCCGTAGAAGCTATGAGGCCCGGGTCTGTGATTATCGACCTGGCAGCATCAACAGGTGGCAACTGTGAGCTGACAAAAAACAACGAAAAAGTTGTAACCAATGGGGTTACCATTATCGGGCAGTCGAATTACCCTGCACAAATGCCATTGGACGCCAGCCGTATGTTTGGGAAAAATGTACTGAACTTCTTGAAACTAATCATTGGGGAAGAAGGGGCACTCAACCTCAATTTTGAAGACGATATAGTAAAAGGTACATGTATCACTCATCAAAAAGAGGTGTGCAACGAACGAGTTAAATCAATAATTGAAGAATAATAATCATCACCTGATGTGGAGACGTTTTTTTAAGAAAACAGAAGTACAAATAATTAACGGGTATTCTTCCGCTTCGCTGGCATATCTCGTTATAGTAAGCTATTTCTTACGTTGCCACCTGAAAAAAAACCAGTTTCACAAAAACAAATAGATATGGAACAAATATTAAGCTTTTTCTTTAGTTATAAAGAAGCCATTTTTATTATCGCCTTATCCATCTTCCTGGGTATCGAGGTAATTTCCAATGTCCCGGCAGTTTTGCATACGCCACTCATGTCGGGGGCAAATGCAATTAGTGGAGTTGTTATTATTGCCGGAATAATAGTTGTTGGCCATGCCAACCTGGCACATTTTTCACTGGCATTGGTACTGGGCATCTTAGCCCTGATTTTCGGGACACTGAATGTAGTTGGCGGGTTTGCCGTAACCGACCGGATGTTGGAGATGTTTAAAAAAAAGAAAAAGTAAGGAACTATGGATAAAATAATAGGAACTGTTAACGGAATAGATTTTACAATGGGCAGTGCACTGCTTGAATTAAGCTACCTTATAGCTGCCTTGTTATTTGTTTTCGGGCTGAAATTATTGTCGCACCCGGAAACTGCCAGGAGAGGTAACCTCTGGGCTGCTGGTGGTATGTTGTTGGCAATGATTACAACAACGCTGTTGCACAAAAATGCCAATGGGGATGGCATACCGTTAGCAAACGTATGGATTATTATGGCTGCTATTGGCGTAGGGTCTGCCATTGGCTGGATCGTTGCACGCAAAGTAAAAATGACTGCTATGCCGCAACTTGTATCGCTTTATAATGCAACCGGCGGTGCAGCCTCGGCACTGGTGGCACTACTCGAATTCCCCAATGCCCAGGCTGGCGATATAGGTTCACTTTTAGTTACTATATTAGGTTTAATTATTGGGGCTATTGCATTTAGTGGCAGTATGGTTGCCTACGGAAAACTTGATGGGAAAGTGGGCGACATCATGGCTGGCTACATGAAATACATCAATGTTATTTTATTGGCAGGGACTCTTGCTTTAGGGGCATATATTATTATTTCGGGGCAGCAACCCGATGAATTGGGTTGGGCTATTTACACCTTGTTCGCCGCCGCCCTGTTATACGGAGTACTATTTGTAATGCCCATTGGTGGCGCCGATATGCCTGTGGTAATCTCATTATTGAATTCATTTACAGGGATTGCAGCTGCTATGGCAGGTTTTATTTACAACAACGAGGCCATGATACTGGGTGGTATCTTAGTTGGTGCGGCAGGTAGTATCCTTACGCTGCTGATGTGTAAAGCTATGAACAGGTCGTTGTTGAATGTAATAATCGGCTCATTTGGCGGTGGCGGAACTGCTATCGACAGGGAAAAGGGGATTATTAAAGAAATATCTTTGAGTGATGCGGCAGTATTATTAAGCTACTCGCAAAAGGTTGCTATAGTCCCCGGTTATGGATTGGCTGTGGCTCAGGCTCAACATATTGCCCATGAACTTGACACATTGCTCGAAGGCAAAGGTGTAGAAGTAAGGTATGCGATACACCCTGTTGCCGGACGTATGCCGGGGCACATGAACGTATTACTCGCCGAAGCTGACGTACCTTACGAGAAACTGGTTGAAATGGACGATATCAACCCTGATATGCCAAACATTGATGTGGTGGTGGTAATTGGAGCCAATGATGTGGTCAACCCGGCTGCACTTGACGACCCGTCAAGCCCGATTTACGGGATGCCGATTATTATGGCACACCAGGCTAAAAATATCATAGTTATGAAACGTGGTATGGGCAAAGGTTATGCCGGCATTGAGAACTTCCTGTTCTTCAACGACAAAACACGGATGCTGTTTGGCAATGCTAAAGACTCGTTGCAAAAACTTGTTGCCGAGATAAAGAGTATGTAGTAGAAAGTCGTAAGTAAAAAGTCGTAAGTA
>JAADGO010000037.1 GCA_013152355.1 Chlorobiota bacterium | reverse complement strand
GCTGGCTGTTGACCCTCTCGATAGTAGCCCAGGCATTTTGTGGCGAGTTGCCCGGATTGGAGTCATTGCCGCTATTGCTCACATAGTATGTGACAGCATTAGTAACTAATGAAATGAATACTAAACTTATTGAAATGATTATAGTGCTGATGGAAATACTTTTATTTGACCTCATGACCAGAAATTTGAAATAAATACTAAACTCTTCATTACCGGTGCAAAATCAGGTAAACCATAAAATAACACCTCGTATATATTTCAAAACTAGGTAAATAAGATGCTGGAAGATATAGGGGTTAACCTGAATAATCAATAGGAGAAACCTTATCTGGCTATGCGAAAATCGGAATATTATTGATATTTAGGCAGTAAAGCTTTAATGAATACCGGCAATCTTAGAGACTGTTTAAATTTTTGCAGGATTGGGAGAAATATAATCCAAATTAATTACTTTGTTCGGTTTCTCCAAAAATAATGTACTTCAGGTAGCATATCAGATCATGCTGGGAACCAACTTGAAGCAATTAAAAATTGATAAAGCAGATTGTTGGGATAGTGGGAAAACTGAAAGGTTACCATGAAAATATTGAGAAACATCATTTACTGCGCGAAACAGTCCATTACCCATTTAATAATTTAGCTTCCAGCTTTAACTGTTCCGACACCGTCTTGAATATGGTTTTGGAATTTATCCGGTCGTGTGCGATGGCTTGTAGTGTATATGGGGCACAGTTTTTACTTTATTTCCCTGAATTACTAACAAATGCAATATGCTTACTATCTGGCGACCATGATGGGACATTCATTGTCCCCTGCCCGCCATACATGTATGCAATGACCTTTGGGGCACCTCCTTCAGCAGGCATCATCCTAATCATCACCCGTTTATAGGATGGATGCGAATTGACAGGGATATCGGCAGGGAAGGATACAAATACTATCCATTGGCCATCGGGCGAAATATGGGGAAACCAATCGTTATATTCGTCCCAGGTTATTTGTTCCTTTCCTGACCCATCAGGTTTCATCCGCCAAAGTTGCATGGTGCCTGAGTGGCTCCCATTGTAATAAATATACCTTCCATCGGGTGAGTATTCACAACCATCGACATGTTCACCACTCTTGATAGAAGTTAATGCAACTTCATTCCCTCCATCAATTGAGTTTCTATAGATATTATAAACCTGTTCTCCATGGCGTTGACCCACATAAACAACTTCTTTATTATTTGGTGCCCATCCATGCCAGTATGAAGGTGTGTCTTCGGTTACCATTTTTGGGATGCCTCCTTCTAAAGGAAGGACATAGACCGTTGATCCTCCTCCTGTTAATCCCTTCCGGCTATGACTAATCGCAAGGAGTTTCCCATCAAATGAAATCCCATGGTCATTATTATTCCTATCGGCAAAACCTGTGTTTAATTTCTCAATTACTCCACCCTTAATAGGAATTTTGTACAAAGCCCCATCCATATTAAATAGCAATTTTTTCCCGTCAGGCATCCAGTTTGGAGCTTCAAATTTCGATGGTTTTTTAAAAATCACTTCCCTCTTCCCATTAAAAACATTCATTGTTTCGAGCCGGCATCCGAGCCATCCGTCTTTTCCCGGGTTATAATCGTTGCCAACCGGTTTATCAATACGTACATTCCATACTCTTACCTCTTCAACAGCATTTTTGCCATTCGAGTAGATAAATAACCCTGCCAGTACTTTACCGGGCAAATCGCCCATTTCTTTAATGCCAATTACCTGAAGTGGTTCGCCCACATGTGCGCCCCTCATTATTATCTCCTCCCCCTTTCTTTCCAGCTGAAGAATCTGATAATTTGGTTTGGGTGCAAATATTTTATCTTCAATACCTTTTATTAAAGCACCTTTTGATTCCCGCCATTGTAAAGCAGTTAGCCCATCGCTGTGTAACACTGCTGAAATATGAGGCGCACCTTCTTCTTCCGACTCCCTGGCCATCCATCCTGTTTTTAAATGCCGGGCAGAACCACCGCCAATAAATTTGAAATTTGCTGTTAAAATAAAGTCTCCTTCAATCTCATTGTAGAGGTAATTAAACCCATCCCTTTCGACCCCAATAGTATAACCGTCTCTTTTCAGGGTATAAAACTGGTTTGTTTTATCATATTGTGCTGAACTGGCAATTTTAGGATTGCCAATGTCTTTGTTGAACCAGAAATCTCCAATTAGTCCAGTCTGGGCAATTGTAGAATTAATTATCAATAAGAAAATAAGAAAAACCAAAAGTTTCATAGTTGATTTAAATTAGTATCGTGCCAGGCGGAACCTTACAGGTAAAGCCTTGTTATTTTATATTTTATAATCAATCTAAGGTATAAAAATTTTCACACTATTAATTTTATATGGAATATAGAGTCTTTATATTTCCAAGGTTAAATATTAATTAATTGAAATTTCTTTGCCATTTAGGTTTATTATCTGATAAAAACAGTACCTTTGCGCCCGCTTATAAGTAATTGTGGAACAAAACAATGCTTGCCTGCCAAAATACTCATTGCATTATAATTATACGTAATTAGCCGGTAGGATCAATAGCAATTAATTCAATTATAAAATAGATGATAGAAAAATTTTCAGAATCAGGATTAGACCCTCAAATCCTAAAAGCCATTGACGATTTAGGATTTGTTGAACCTACACCAATACAAGTACAAACCCTTCCATACATACTTAACGAAGAAAAAGACCTGATAGCCATGGCCCAAACCGGGACTGGCAAAACTGCAGCTTTTGGACTTCCGTTGATTCAATTAACAAATAAAGAATCGAAAAGTGTGCAAAGCCTTATTTTATGCCCGACCCGTGAGCTGTGCATACAAATCACTTCCGACCTGGAGAAATTCATTAAATATACGCCTCAGGTAAAAGTAATTGCAGTTTATGGAGGGGCAAGTATTGAAACACAGGTAAAAGCATTGAAAAAGGGGGCTCATTTTGTTGTGGGTACTCCCGGGCGCACGCTTGATTTAATAAAACGCAAAGTACTAAAAGTCACCAATATAAAATGGCTTGTCCTTGATGAAGCTGATGAAATGTTAAACATGGGTTTCAAGGAAGACCTGGATGCTATTTTGGAAGGGACGCCTAAGGAGAAACGGACATTCCTGTTTTCGGCAACTATGCCCAAAGAGATTGCCCAGATGGCAAAAAATTACATGTCGTCATCAGAACGTATCTCTGTGGGGAAACAAAATGCCGGAGCCGAAAATGTGAAGCATGAGTATTTTATGGTACATGCCCGCGACCGTTTTGAGGCATTAAAGCGCATTGCTGATGTCCACCCTAAGATTTACGGGATTATCTTTTGCCGTACACGCCAGGAGACAAAAGAAGTGGCAGCTAAATTAATGAACGGAGGCTACAATGCCGATGCATTGCATGGCGACCTGTCGCAGTCGCAACGCTCGTATGTAATGAGCCGGTTCAGGTCGAAACAATTGCAGCTCCTGGTAGCTACCGATGTGGCAGCACGCGGGTTAGACGTTGAAAACCTAAGCCATATAATCAATTATAACCTGCCCGATGACCTGGAGGTGTATATCCACCGTAGCGGGCGTACCGGCAGGGCTGGGAACAAGGGGGTTTCCATGGCCATCGTCCACACGCGCGAGAACAGCAAGATAAGGCAACTCGAGAAAATGGCAAATATCAAATTCGAAAGGAAAATGGTGCCTACAGGTAAAGAGATTTGCGAAAAACAACTTTACACCCTGATTGACAAAATTGAACATGTTGATACCGATAACAGCCAAATAGAGCAGTTCCTACCGGCTATTTATAATAAGTTGGAATGGTTAAGCCGCGAAGAGCTTATAAAACATATTGTTTCGGTTGAGTTCAACCAGTTCTTAAAATACTATAAAAATGCCCCCGACCTCAATGTGTCAGAATCAAGAAGCCCAATGGAAAGGAAAACAAAAAAAGGGGCAAGGGGCGAGCGGGGTGCCAGGGCCGAGCGGGGCACCAGAGACGAACGGGGCACCAGAGACGAACGGACAGGCAGGGCCGATAGGAAAAGAAACAGAGGAGGAAGTGGGGAAAGCGGGTATACCCGTTTTTACATTAACCTGGGTGCAAAAAAAGGAGTTGACGTACAACGCCTGATAGGGCTTGTCAATGAATCGACCAAGAACAGGAATATACCTATTGGTAAAATAGATATAATGAAGAAGTTCTCCTTTTTTGAGGTTGACAGCCGTTATGCCGGGGAGGTAAAAGCAGGGTTCAGTAAATTCAAATTTGAGGGCTCGGGTGTTTTAGTAGAAGAATCGAAACCCGATGTAAACAGCTACAGGGAAAGGACCCAGGACAAAAAACAGAAAACAAGGAAAAAGGGGAACAGGCAGGACTTCCATTATAATAATTAATCAATCAAAAAGGTTGTTCCTCGCCATTGATTGAAATCAGGGACAGTTTCCCATACCCTTTTTTAAGTTCATTGCGAAAGTCATACAATGCCCCTGCAACTGTCAACTCCCCGGATTTAATCATGCTGCCGTATTTATTTACTGCAACTTGAACCTGGTAGTTTATATTCTGAATAATATTAGGCAATAAACCGCCCCCGCCTTGTGAGATGGCAGGGGCCAGCCGGCTAAGTTCCCGGATAATAGGTTCCGCCTCATTGGAGTAGCCTTTCATAAATGCCTTAACAGCGCCGCAATCAGTATGCCCCAGTATCAATAAAAGCGGTGTTTTCAGGTGGGTAACCCCATAATCTACAGACCCTTCGTTAGATAAAACCTGGTTTCCGATATTACGGACGACAAAAACCTTATTGAATGCAATTTTATTGACCACTTCAACCTGCACCCGCGAATCGCAACATGTAACAAGGGTAATGAAAGGAGATTGGGACTCCTGGTAATCTTTAAAGGAATCAACAGTTACAGAACTGACAAATTCCTGGTTGCTGCTAATAATCTTATTAATTAGTTCATTCATTAAAAATAATATAAGCTGTGTACCTGCCTGAATTTCCCGGATTCTGTAAAACTACCTCGAACGCCCGTCTTCCTTGACCTTCTGCAATAAACCCGACAGTTCTTTGACTAATTCAGGGTATTCCAAAGCAACATTATTTTTTTCGCCGATATCTAAAGCGAGGTTATACAACTGTGGCACAGTGTCGTTGCCCAATTCAATGTTTACCCACTTGTTAAACCTTGGCTTATTGTTCGGTTCAATATACTTCCAGTTATCTTTTATAATAGAAAGGGCATCTGCATGTTCAATCAAATAGGGCCTGCCCTCTTTTGACTCCCCAAGTAATGTTTTCAGTGAGTTAAAACTATCAGGGCCAACATCTTCGGCAATATCCTGTTTGGTGAAAGCTGCAAAAGAGGCTAAAAAGTCAACCTGCCCAACAAGTGCATCAGAGGTGCCCGGCTTAACCTGCCCGGGCCACCAGACAATAAACGGCACTCTGGTGCCGGCATCAAAAGCACTGTATTTACCGCCACGCAAAGGCCCGGCAGGTTTATGGTTACCCAGTTTCTCAACGGCTTCATCTTTATAGCCATCGTCAACAACAGGGCCATTATCGCTGGTGAAAATAACAATCGTATTATCACCCAGCCCATTCCTCTCCAGTGCTGCCATAATTTGCCCGGTAGACCAATCCATTTGTAAAATTGCATCGCCACGGGGCCCCATCCCGCTTTTCCCGACAAAACGCTGGTTCGGAACCCGTGGCACATGGATATCGTGTGTGGAAAAATATAAAAAGAAAGGTTTATCTTTATTTTTTTCAATAAAATCAACCGCCTTCCCGGTAATTACATCAGCAATATCTTCATCAACCCACCGGGCTGATTTCCCTCCTGCCATAAAGCCAATCCGGCTAATTCCGTTAATAATAGTATTATCGTGCCCGTGGCTTGGGTGCATTTTCAATAATTCAGGATTCTCCTTCCCGGTTGGCTCATCGCCAACTTTACCATCAAAACTTACCTGGATAGGGTCATCCGGGTCGAGGTTGACGACCTTATAATCTTCAATAAAAACACACGGTACACGGTCGCCGGTGGCAGGTATCAGGAAACAGTAATCGAACCCTATCTCCAGTGGCCCGGGCTTTACCACTCCATTCCAATCGGCTTTCCCGCCCTGAGGGCCAAGCCCCAAATGCCATTTGCCCACAACCCCGGTTGTATATCCTGCATCCTTAAAAATAGTAGCTATGGTAGTGCGGCCGGGTTCTATAATCATAGAAGCATCCCCCCGTGCTATTCCGGTACCTTTTTCCCGCCATGCATATTCCCCGGTTAACATTGAGTAACGCGAAGGCGTACAGGTGGCAGAAGAACAATGCCCGTTTGTGAAAAGCAATCCGTTAGACGCCAGTTTATCAATGTTAGGCGTTGATATTTCGGTTGCGCCATAGCAACTGACATCGCCGAAACCTAAGTCGTCAATATAAATTATAACTACGTTGGTTTTTTCCTGCCCTGCTTTTTTACATGACGCCCCAATCAATAACAGAAGGCATATAAAGCTTAGAATTAGATAGTTAGGTTTCATTTACTGTTTTTTTTGAAAAGATTTAAATAAACTGCCACCGTAAAACTATAAAATTATTCAACAATAATCTACAAATAATTTTGCGGGATTGGGTATCTTTCTTTTTTGTGCCTTACAATAGGGGGGGGCTAAATATTAACCCTCGCAGGCCCAGGCCGGACAGCAGATTATTTATAACCCTTCTGGATAACCAATTTATCCGTATTTACTCCACTGCCTGAAATTACCATTACCATATATAGCCCCGGACTAAGGGAACTCAGGTTCAACGTATTCATCACTTTACCTGATGATGCAATATATTTTTTACTGAAAACAGTACTGCCATTATCCGACACCACCCTCACCTCGTACTTCCCATATACCTGCTCAAGCAAAATATTTACCATGCCTGAAGTGGGGTTTGGGAACAGCTTAATCATCGGGCTTTTATCATTGGGCAAGGTGCTTCCATCATAAATAGTGACTACAATCCGGCCGGACCCTGAACAATTATTCTGGTCGGTAACCGTTACATCTACTTCATTCTTACCCACCCCCAGTTTTTTATTAATTTCAATGATTTGAGTTGCTTCGCCGGTACTCCAGTTATAAGCTTCGTACCCGGAGCCTGCATCAAGCAACAACTTTTCGGATGAAAAAATAAATGTATCGTTACCAAGGGAAACATGCGGTAAAGGGGCAACTGTAAGATTCACCGTCACCAAAGAATCGCAGCCAAACCGACTGGGGAAATTGTGAGTATAAGTACCACTGGAACTATAAGCCTGCCCGCCAAAATAATATGACTCCCCCTGGCAGATTACAGCAAATAATGTTGTGTCGTATACCGGATTAACCGTAAGGCCCAGGATCACAATCGAGTCACAGCCGAATTGGCTGGTAAAGGTGTTTGAAAATATTCCTGACTGTTTGTATACAGAATCTCCAACAACTATGCTATCGCCTTCACAAATCGACTCAGAAAGTGTGGTAACGGGCTTCGGGTAAACAGATAAATACAATGTCACCAGCGAATCGCATCCAAAACGGCTGGACAAATGGGCAGAATAAACCCCGGGCTCTTTGTATACACTGCCTCCCATAAGGGTACTGTCGCCCTCGCAAATACTAACGGTTAATGCCGTATCGTATACCGGGTTTACTGTCAGGTTTAACGTAACTAAAGAGTCGCAGCCAAAACGGTTCACAAACATATTTTCATACACTCCTGTGGTTTTGTATACTGAAGCCCCAATAACAATGCTGTCGCCCTGGCATATTGTTTCTTCCACCAAGATATTTTGAGACGGGTTCACAGCTAAATCCAGGGTAACTATTGAATCACAACCGTATTGCCCAGTATAGGTAAAACCATAACTTCCTGCTGTTTTGTAAAACGACCCGTTAAACTCAATGCTGTCGCCTTCACAAATTGATTC
>JAADGO010000171.1 GCA_013152355.1 Chlorobiota bacterium | reverse complement strand
TTTGCAATCCACAGATGTTTGTGGGCCTCAGGTGAAAAGATTATTTGGGGCAACTGGTTCAAAGCTTGGTTATTTTTCAACCAAATATAAGTAATCTGATGTTTAGAATCAATAGATAAGTATAAAAACTTTATTATTTAGTGTTTGCCCATAAAGTATGCCTTTTTTGGTTACTACTAAATAGCCTCTGCAAGAAAACTCTGCAAAAATGGTCTTTTGTAGCTACTCCGAAATCAACTCCTCAAATTCTTCTTCTGAAATAATTGGTATATTCAGTTGCCTGGCTTTTTCAAGTTTGCTGGGCCCAATATTCTCCCCGGCAACAAGGTAGCTGGTTTTTTTTGAGATCGAGCTTACATTTCTCCCGCCGTGCAGGTCAATTAAATTTTTGATTTCCTCCCTTGAGAACTTTTTGAAAGTGCCTGATATAATTATATTTAACCCTTTTAGCTTTTCAGTCCTGTTATCCTGTTCTTCTTTGCTGATCTCCATTTGAAGCCCAATGCTTTTAAGGAACTCTATCAGCTTAATATTCTCCTCATCTGAAAAATATTCTACAACACTTTCGGCTATCTTTTCACCTATTTCGTTGATCTCCAGCAACTCCTCGTAAGTGGCATTTTTGATCCTGTCGATGCTCATCAGCTTATTAGCCAATACTTTGGCAACTGTTTCACCCACAAACCTTATCCCCAGCCCGAACAAAACCCTTTCAAAGGGGACATTTTTCGACTCTTCCAGGCTTTTTAATATCCGGTTGGCCGATTTCTCTCCCAGGCGTTCGAGCCGTGCAATTTGTTCTTTACGCAGCGTATAAAGCCCGGATATATCTTTAATCAGGCCTTCTTTAAATAGCAGGTCGACTGTTTCCTGCCCCAGCCCGTCAATATCCATTGCTTTCCGGCTGATAAAATGTTCAATTTTCCCTTTTATCTGAGGAGGGCAACCCTGCGAATTGGGGCAATAGTACGCTGCTTCGCTCTCTTTCCTTTCAAGGGGGGTTCCACATTCAGGGCATTTTGTGATGAACACTACAGGTGCTGCCATAGGATGCCTTTTTGAAAGGTCTACACCGGTAATCTTGGGGATAATCTCACCGCCTTTCTCTACAAATACCGTATCGTTTAAATGGAGTCCGAGGTTGCGGATAATATCGGCATTGTGCAATGAAGCCCGTTTGACCGTTGTCCCGGCCAGCAGTACCGGCTCCAGGTTTGCTACCGGGGTAACTGCCCCTGTGCGCCCTACCTGGAAAGAAACAGAGTGTAATATTGTAGCAGCCTGTTCGGCTTTAAACTTATAGGCAATTGCCCAACGTGGCGATTTTGCTGTATAGCCCAGTATTTCCTGCATTTTGAGTGAATCGACCTTAATCACAATACCATCGATTGCAACCGGCAACCCGTAGCGTTTGGTGTCCCAGGTTTTGATAAACGAAAGCACCTCGCCAAGTCCATTGCAAAGTTTTGTATGCTCCGATACTTTAAAGCCCCATTCTTTAGCTTTTTGCATGTTCTCGTAGTGGCTGTCGGAAGGGAGGTTCTCACCTAACAGGTAATAGAGGTAGGCATCCAGTTTCCGGGAAGCCACAATTGACGGATCCTGCATTTTTAGTGTCCCCGAAGCTGCATTGCGGGGGTTGGCGAATGGCATTTCACCTGCTTTTACCCTTTCCTCGTTAATTTTATTGAACACATTGAAGGGCAGCATAATTTCGCCCCTGACTTCAAAGCGGGCAGGGAATCCGCTGCCCCTGAGTTTTAAGGGTACTGCCCTGATGGTACGTACATTGGTGGTTACATTGTCGCCTTTTTCGCCATCGCCCCTGGTAACAGCCCGTTCCAGCTTCCCGCCTTCGTATATCATACTTATCGATACCCCGTCAAATTTTAATTCGCAAACATATTTGAAACCGGTTTCCAGAAGTTTCCTTACCCGCTGGTCGAAATCAATCAATTCCTGTTCAGAATAAACATTTGACAACGAGAGCATGGGCCGTTCGTGTTTTACCTGGACAAACTCTTTGGTTAAGTCGCTACCTACCCTTTGCGAAGGAGAGTTGGGGTCGTAAAATTCGGGAAACTCCTTTTCAAGCTTTTCCAACTCTTTCATTTTCATGTCAAAGTCAAAATCGCTGATCTCAGGCCGGGAAAGCACATAATATTTATAGTTGTGTTCTTCAAGTTCGTCTCTTAAAGCGATTATTTTTTGCCTGGCTTCGTTTTTCGTCATCTTAAAAAAGGTTTTTCACGCTGTTGTTCTCAATTTGACTTTAAACAACTTCAATATGTCGAATAGTTAATTTAATTGCCTGTTGCAAATTTAGGAAAGTAATTTCAGAACCCTGCAAAAGATGGATTATACTTAGTTTGATTTCCCAGGATATTGGGTTAAATTTGTTTAACTAAATTCCTGTGCTATGATAAAAAAAATCTTTAAGTACTTTGGATTGGCTATTGCAGCCTTAGTGGTGGTATTGCTGGTTAAAACCCTGCTTTACCAGTCAAAACAATCGGATGTGGCTTACAAAGGCCCGGCAGGTATCTCCGAAATGAGTATAACCAACCTGAGTAATGCTATTCAGTTTATGACGGTTTCCAATGAGGACCCAAGCCTGAACGACACATCCGAATTTGCTTTATTCCATGAGTTTTTGAGAGGAACCTACCCCCTTGTCCACCAAACCCTGCAAAAGGAGGTTCATAATAAGTTTGCCCTTTTGTATGAGTGGAAAGGTAAGGATACAACATTAAAACCGGTTATTTTACTGGCGCATCAGGATGTTGTCCCGGTTGTAGAGGCAGAGTGGGAAAGGCCACCGTTTTCAGGGTTGATTGAAGATGGGTATGTATGGGGCAGAGGCACGTTAGACGATAAAGGAAGCCTGATTGCTATTTTTGAATCGGTAGAGAAATTAATCCGCGAAGGGTTTGTTCCCACCCGGACTGTTCTTCTGGCATTCGGTGACGATGAAGAGGTGGGTGGGAAAGGTGCAATAGCGATTGCCAATTCTCTAAAGGAACGGGGGGTAGATGCCGCAATGGTGATTGATGAAGGTATGGTGATTACTTCCGGTATCGTACCGATGGTTTCGAAACCTGTGGCAATTATCGGTACTTCGGAAAAAGGTTACCTCTCGGTAAAATTAAGTTGTAATGTTGATGGCGGGCATTCATCAATGCCTCAGGCTGAGACAGCAATCAGTATTTTATCGAATGCATTGGTAAAGATTACGAACAACCGCCCGCCTCCAACATTTACGAAACCGGTAAAAGAGTTCCTGAGGTATATCGGCCCCGAAATCCCCTGGCCTGCACGTATCGTTTTTGCAAACCGCTGGTTGTTGGGAGGAGTACTGAAAAGTATATATACCGGGTCGGGCCCAGGAAATGCTACAGTAAGGACAACCACAGCGCCAACCATGTTTGAAAGCGGTATTAAAGACAATGTGTTGCCTACGTCAGCCACTGCCATAGTGAATTTCAGGTTGCTGCCCGGCGACCCGTCATCTGAGATCTTGTCGAACCTGAAAAAGATTATTAACGACAACCGGGTTAGTATAGAACCATTGGATGGGGTACGCGAACCGACACCGGTATCGCCGTCAGATAATAATGCCTTTAACATCATTCAGAAAACGATAAAACAGTCTTTCGAAAATACAATTGTTGCCCCCACGCTAATGTTAGGGGCATCAGACAGCCGTAATTATATTGAAGTATCTGAAAATATTTACCGGTTTGCCCCTTACCAGCTCAATCCGGAAATGCTGGAAACCCTTCATGGGAATAATGAACGGATTTCCATCGATAATTTTAAAGCTATGGTGGGGTTTTACTGCCGTTTGATAAGAAATGCCCAATCAATGAAGTAAACAATTTTTGGTTTTCACTTTAGACAGTTTCTTAATTTCAGGATAAAAGTTTTTCAAAGAAATACCAGGCCATCATTCCTGAGGCAATCAGTTTCAGCAGTGTCCCTGTCAAAAGTCCGAGGAATGAGCCCAGCCCCGACCTTAATGCAACATTGTAAGTTTTGCCGGATGAAAGCTCGCCAATGACTGCCCCTGCAAATGGGCCGATGATTATACCGAAAGGCGGGAAAAACAGAAGCCCGAGGATCAGCCCTGCTATACTTCCCCATACTCCGCGTTTGCTGCCCCCGAACTTCTTTGTCCCCCAGGCCGGGATTATATAATCGAGAAGGTAAACAATAACGGTAATGGCCAGCCAGAGAATAATAAAATTTGTGGAGAAGCTATATCTTTTTGTAAAGTGCAACAAAAGCAGCCCTATGTAACTTAATGGCGGCCCGGGTAATACAGGCAGGATACCGCCCAAAATACCTAAAACTATAAAAAGTATGCCAAAAATTATCAGAATAATATCCATTGAATAAGTATTAAATCAGGATTTCAAAAGAGCCTGTGTTTAACGAAGGGCATCCGACTGTTATTTGCCTGCCTCCACATTTTTATGCCTTTTCATACTCAATAAAAATATCAGAAGCAATGAAAATACTATAACCAGCCCGCATGTATACAACAAATCCGGCCTGTTCATAAGCATAACCGGATAAGTATGTATTTCGCCCCAATAAGTTATAGATAATAAAACGAGGAAATTATTGATAGCATGCCCCAGAATACATAACACTATATTCCTTGTGCGTACCATAATCCACCCCAGCAGCAGTCCTAAAACAAAGGTTGCAGGGAACTGCCACGGATTCAAATGAAACAGTGCAAAAAGCAGCGCAGAAAAGAACACAGCCAGGAATTTAGGGTAATTACGCATAAATCCGTGCATAATAATCCCTCTGAAAATCAATTCTTCAATAACAGGGGCTATAATTGCAACTTTCAGGAACGCCCCCAGCCATCCATAGTCACTTTCAAATATTTTATCAAAGAGTTCCCAGAACCAGGGCGGGGGTGGTATGAGTTTGTCGACATAATTATTGATATCGGTAAGGATAACATGGGCAGCTAAAAAAAATAATATGATTGGAAGCAATATGAGCGGATTGAAAAACCTGAGCGGGAAAACCTCCAAAAGTTTGTTTTTAGTTCTTTTAAAACCATAATAAAGGATAAAAAGGATGGAACCCACGCCTAGTATGATTTTTTTCCAGGGGGTGTATAAGTATTCGGTATTGTTGTAATAATCAAGTACAGCAAGGGGGAAATCAACAACAGTCTGGATGAAAATATACAATACTACCAAATGAGCAGCCTGTAAAACAGTCGGGTAATATTTATGCCTGGTGCTATTCAATATTTTCAGGTTTAATCATCAGTTAAAATTAAACTTCTTTTTTTAAAGAAAAAATAATAAGCAGTGATTAGTGGGGGCTTTGATTAATAGTGAGGGTTTCACTTAAAGTGAAGCCCTCACTTTAAGTCGGGGCAACTTTCATACTCATCATTATAAAAGATACACCCCCCCCCATTTTTCCATGTGATCCCAGGCAATGCCCTGTAAGGGCGGTACGGCTGGTGCCATACAGATTGCCGGCCCAAACGTGCCTCCATCATATTTCAGTTTTTTACCGCCGATCCTTTTTCCTGAAGATATCCTTTATTGTTTCCCATATAGGTTTCTTACCCTCTTTTTTAGCCTTTTTAGTTGCTCTTTTAGGGGTGTCTTTTACCTGTTCCTTGCCAAATATTTTAGCAAAGTCGAAAAACTTTTTTTCTGTTTCAATCATCTCTTTGTATTGAGGGATATTGAGCTTTGCAAGTACCTCGGGGGCAGGTGGTTCAAAATGGTTGTATTGCAACTGTTTAAACCTGGGGTCTTTGTACATTTTATGGAAGAATTTCCCAACTATTGGCAGTGCCATATAGGCACCCTGCCCATAGGTAATACTACGGAAATGAATACCGGGGTTATCGGCACCCACCCAGCAGCCTGCAACCAGTCCGGGGGCCATGCCAATAAACCAGCCATCGGCATGGTTTTGGGTAGTGCCTGTTTTCCCGGCAAAGTCGCCTTTTATTTTATATACACTCCTGATACTTTTCCCTGTTCCGCTATTAACCACCTCTTCCAGCATCTGGATAAGTATTTTGCAATTTTCAGGAGATACCACCGCATCGTCTTCCGGTTCGTACTCAAAAGTTTCCAGTATGTTCCCCTTGCGGTCTTCAATTTTCAACAGGTAATTTACAGTAACAGGCTTACCTCCATTCACAAATGCACTATATGCCTGCACCATCTCTTTTAACGAAATGGAAGCAACACCCAGTGCCAACGAAGGGTATTTAGGCAAATCGGCTGTAATGCCCAGGTTCCTGGCTGTTTCAATCACATTTGAGATGCCTGTTTGCATCAGCACCTCCACCGCAATTGTATTAATCGACTGTGCCAATGCCCCTTCCATGGAATAATACCCTTTATATTCATCGTGGGAGTTCCTTGGCGACCAGTCCTGGTAACCGGTGTAAACCTTTTGTTTGTTTTCAAAATAGCTGTATGGGCTAATAGATTCTTCAAGTGCTGTGAGGTAAACAATAGGCTTGAATGTTGACCCGGTTTGCCTTGGGGCTGTTACATGGTCGTATTTGAAAAAGCGGAAATCTATACCGCCCACCCAGGCTTTCAGTGCCCCTGTTTGGGGAGAAATGGCTATAAACCCGGTATTCAACAGCTTAAGGTAATATTTTAGTGAATCGAGTGGGGTAGTGGTAACCTCTTTTAGCCCGTCCCAGGAAAAAAGGGTGGTATGTATTTTTTGTTTGAACGACTGTTTGATTTGCTCCTTGGTTTTACCGGCAGCTTTTAGGCTCTTGTACCTTTCTGATAAAGAAATTGAAGAATTGAGTAAGTCAGGGTTATTTTGCCACGGTTCCCTGCCTGCCAATTGATTTGTAAATACCCGCTGCAGGTTTTTCATATACTCATGTACCGATTGTTTGGCATAGTATTGCAGGTTATAGTCCACCGTAGTGGTAATTTTTAAGCCATCGGTATATAGGTTATACGGTTCGCCTTCATCGTTCTTGTGCGAATGGCACCACTCCAGCAATTTAGGTTTTAGTTGTTCCATGAAATATGGAGCAGGCCCCTGGTTGTACGAAATAACCCGGTACCTTAGCCCCAGCCCTTTAGCCTTGCAGGTTTCCGCTTCGTCCTGAGAGATAAACCCATATTTTACCATCTGCCCGATTACCACGTTCCTGCGTTTCAGGGCTCGTTGGGGGTGTGTCCTTGGGTTATAGTAGTTGTTGGCTTTTAACATCCCGACCAATACCGCAGCTTCATTAACGGTAAGGCTGGCAGGAGGCTTACTGAAAAACCGTTCGGCAACTACCTCTATGCCAAAAACATTCTCGGCAAATGGGACGGTATTCAAATAGAGGGCAAGGATTTCTTTTTTTGTATATATACGTTCGAGACGGTAGGCAATGATTGCCTCGCGCAATTTATTAACAGGCAAAGTCAGCGGGCCAAAATTTTTACGTGGATACAGGTTTTTGGCTATTTGCTGGCTTAGGGTGCTTCCTCCCCCGGCATTTTTATTCCGGAGCAGTATTGACTTAACCAATACCCTCATTAGGGCGACCTCGTCAATGCCCCGGTGTTCGTAAAACCGGGCATCTTCAGTGGCAATCAGGGCGTTGATTATATTTGGTGAAATCTCATCAAATGTTACATTGCTTCGGTTTTCAATATAGTAACGCCCTAATATTTTACCGTCTTGTGAATAAACCTCAGAAGCAACCGGGTTATTAATATGAATCAACTGCCGGGTTGACGGCACAGGCCCGGTTATTCCCCAGAAAACGAACAGGAAAAACAGTACCCCCAGTAAGATTGAAACAAGCCCTGCTTTCAACAGGATGATAAAGAGTTTTTTCCCAAACGTTTTCTTGGGGGGCTTCTTTTTTGCAGCCCTTTTGCCCTTTCCCGTTTGAGGCTTTGCGGTAGTTGTTTTACCGGTTTTCTTCTGTGCCACTTATATCATTTTTCAATTTAACTTTAAACAACTTCATTATGATACTTCAAATTTACCTTTTATTGTTGTATTGTTGTATTATTTTCAATCAAAACAGAATTCAATTTTACAATGCCAGATGCCCTACGGGCAATATTTGGGATTAATTGAAAAAGCAGGTGGGAATATAAAATTCCAAATTTTAAATATTCGTATTTTGTAAAGTAAATATTGACCTGCGAGGGTTTTGAATTAGATAACAAGGCAAAAAACGCAGGCATAGCCATAGTTACAGCGAGGCTTTTTAACGAAGTTAGCGTGCAAGAGAACGAGTCAAAACGGTTAGGTTATTTCTTCACAGTCCCTTAGGGACTTTCCTTCCCAGGCTATTCCATGAATCCAATATTACTCCACCCTAATTCTTATATGATCCGGTGTTCGCGAGCCCCGGAGGGGAGAAGCGGCCTCTTGAATGTACAGCCAGAACATGTTGGAGGAGTAACCGCAATATCGATGCCGGAGGTATCATATATTTATAGAAACAGGCAAATACAAAGGAATACGGC
>JAADGO010000062.1 GCA_013152355.1 Chlorobiota bacterium | reverse complement strand
GCTACGGCAAGTGGGAGGCCTACGTACCCCAATCCAATTATGGCAATTTTACCTTGCCTGGTGATTATTCGTTCGTAAATATTCATGCTTTATTCTTTTTTTCACCGCAAAGGCACTGAGGCGCAGAGTTGATTCCCAAATCTTCCTCTGCGCCTTCGCAACTCCGCGGTGTTTTTTTGTTTTTCCTTTGCGCCTTAGCGACTCTGCGGTAACCTTTTATATTCTTCTCGTAAATCCTTCTCGTAAATCCTTTTAATGGCATTCCCCGCTCTCAAACCTTCGGAGCAGGGTCAAACTACCGCACACCATGAATTATTTCAGATGGTTACCTCCCAGTGTCCGCTTTTAGCGGAGCCAACTCGCCGGATTTTTCCAGCATCCTTCAAGCTGTCTATGTCTCTGGCTATTGTTCGTCTGGAAACATTAAGAGCCTGTGCCAGTTTTGTAGTCGTAATAAGATTGTTATCCTGAATCATTCTCAAAATAGCCTTCTCCCGATTTTCTGTGACATTTTCTGTGACATTTTCTGTGACATTTTCTGTGACATTTATCTTTTGTTTGAAAAGCGTCACTCTAAAACCATTGAAGACCTCTTCAAACTTAGGTTCATTAATGCCATACTCCTTACAAATCCTACGTACCCTCATAATTCCTGAACCATATCGTTCAATCCACCCGATCTCTTTAAACGCTTTGGCTATCAATTTATTTCTTGTTTTTGAGCTATAGTTTCCTGACAATAAATCTTCAACAGTTATCCCTCCGAATAAATCTCCCGGGTTATAAAATTCAATCCTGTCGTCAAAAATTTTTATAATACTTGCACTGCTGTCCCTGTAATCGCGGTGCACAACCATGTTGATAACAATCTCGCGTATGGCATCAAGCGGATAATCAAACCTTTCTATACGTTGCTGCTCGCCTGTAATGATGTATTCAACCATTAAGTGTTTTTTGATAAAAGAGATCATTTCATCTGTTTCGGTCAACAGATCTGTATTTAACGAAATACTATCGATAATGGTTGTTTCGCTTTTGAAGCGCCCTGCTTGAATATCGCTGATTGTACAATGATCTTCTACAAACAATAAATATCCGCCAAAGGTAAGTTGATTATTACGGATGATTTCTAATTTGACAAGAAAATCTAAAGGAGAAAGTTCTATTTTATTTTGTGTCCGTTGTTCTATTTTATTGATAAAACGGTCGACTTTTTTTATCGAAATATGCTCAATACCGTGGTTGGGGTCCGTATGAAAATCCCAACTGCTGTTTATTGTTTTCAGGTGTTCGTTAGTAATCTCATCAAGGCTCATTAAATGGTTTGAGTTAGCAACCCGCTTGAAATATTTATTTCGGTATGCAACCGGTTTTACAGGGAATTCCATCACATCTAAGATAACTATATTCCTGTTGTTTAATTTAAAAGTTTGTACATCTGGTATCACTTGTGGTTTGGTATTCTGTTTGATCTGGTTCAGCCAATTTTGGATGCTTTCTTCAGAAATTGAAATTCCGGCAATATTCTTATTATCATTTACCCCGACAATTACTTTCCCTCCTTTGGTGTTAGAAAAGGCAACAATACTCTCAATCACTTCTTTACCGAAAGATGTTTTAAATTCAACGCTTTCATTTTCACCCTCAGAGATTATATTTTGTATGTCTTCTTTTTTCATTTGCCGGGAAAATATCTCGAAACTATACAAATATACAGAGACTGTTTAATTTATCCCTTTTTTTCACCGCAAAGGCACAGAGGCGCTAAGTTAATTACCAAATCTCTCCCTGCGTCTTCGCGACTCTACGGTGGCCTTTTTTGTTTCTCTCTGCGTCTTTGCGGCTCGGCGGTGTCTTTTTTTGTTTCCCTTTTTAATGACATACTCCTTACAAATCCCTACGTACCCTTATAATGAAGTTGTTTAAAGTTAAAAAATATTAGTGCTGTGAATCATTTTTATAGTCATTTCAAATTGACCGGAAATCATTTTACAAAAATATATACCTTTTGGTAAATTAGCGGCATTAAACCTTACAGAGTGCAGTCCTTCTTTTTCATATTTGTTTATAAGGAGGATTTTTATTTTCTGCCCCGTAATGTCGAACACTTCTATTTTAACATTAGCCGCTTTGGGTAATGTATATTCAATATTAGTAGAAGAACTAAATGGATTTGGATAATTTTGATACAACTTAAATTCTTTTGCAATTGGTATCGAATTATAGGATATTCCGGTAATAATTTGGTTTGCCTTATTAATAGCATCCTTCATAAGGGCTTGTGTATAAAGGTGATTATGCACACCGCCACTCTCATCAGATTCGGCATAAGCTAAATTAAATTTAGCATCTGCTAATAATCTTATCTTAGAAGTATCTGTACTGTTAATCAATGTAGTATCTGCTTCGTTAATTTTTACGTGGGCAATAGAGTCCAATCTGACAAATTCAGCTTTCCAGGAATTAACTGTATCCATTGCAGCAGAAGCAGTCATTGTTGAGTGGCAAACAGTGCAGGAAGCCGATACGCCGCCATCAGTCTCATTGATAAATATTTCCCATGAATGCCCCCCAAACATTACAGCGTTAGTACCGTCAACATCTCCGGTATGCATGTGGCAGTCAACACATTTAATTCCGGGCATGGTTACTTGGCCTGCAACTCCCTTTCCTCCAGCCCCTTCTTCTATATTATAACTAAGATGATCGGTGTCAGGGAAACGGAGATTGCCATGGCATTGCCCACATAATTTTTGAGAAGGCATCACCTCATATTTTTTTGTAGATGAATTAAAGTATGACGTTACCCCGGATTCATGTGGGTCGTGGCAGGCAATACAAGCAACCTGAGGGTAATTTGAAGTATCTTGTGGGGCAGTTGACGAAATAAATACACCACTTGCTGTTGTGAAGAATTTACCTAATGCTTGTGCTTCAGTTAAGGTGTTATTCATTACTGCCGTTGGTGCATGGCAGGCAATGCAATTTTCTTCGCCAATTACTTCTTCGGAAGTACTGCCGGCCCATTCTTCACCAAGCTCACCCGCAACATCATTCTGCCCTCCATGGCTATGCTTACTCATCTGCCAGGCATCCAGCCTCCTGTGGTCTGTGTCCGGGAACCTTAATGTCCCGTGGCACTGCCCGCATAGTGTTGAGGCATTTGCAACCGAATCGTACTGAGCCGTTGACGAATTAAATATAGCCAATGTTGGCATTGATTCCGGGTGGTTAGCCGGCACATCGTGACAGGTAACACATGCATTATGCTGCCATACATCTGTATGTAATGCGTGAGTTGAATCTGTATAAAGTCCGTCAGTTGTAGAAAAGAAATATCCCATCGTCTGAACTTCAGTCATTCCGCTGTTTGCCGTAATAGATGTTGCGCTATGGCATGCAACACAGTTCTCCGCATCCTGACCGGAAATTACGGAATCAGGTGGTAAGCCGGCCCACTCTTCTGCAAGTTCATTGGCTACATCGTTTTGAGTATCCGCATGATGACTCATCATCCAGTGATTATTCTCCGCACTGTGGCAGGGCGAACAATCCATCTGAGACTGAGCGTAGTTTGGTTTTGGAATTGCAATGATAAGCGGGAAAGTAAATAAAGAAATCTTTAAAATTTTGTTCATGATTCTACCTCCTTTAGTTTTGTTTACTAATGGGGGCAATAGGTAATAAACAAATAATCTTGGTAGATTTTTTTTGCCTATTGTCCTCAAGGACCTTAGAAGCTTTTAATGTAAAAGCAATTGTATAAATTTAATAAAAATTATTTTATAATCCAAGTATTCGAAGTATTCAGTGGGAGACTTTAAATCACCCGCTGAATAAGTTCCACGTACTCTGAATTTTAGTTGCAATCCATTGATGCCCAGGCTTCTAGTTTTGACGATACGCTTTCAAAAAGCACATATCCATTTTTAAATGTTCCCAGTGCCCCTTCTCTGGCTAAAATGCCATAATATTTATTTTTATAATCTATAAATGGATACGCCCCGTATGCCCCCGGACTGGATATTCTTGTTGTCTGAGTGCAATTGTTTGGATTAGCATGGCATTCAATCCAATTTCCAAAACCATAATGCCAATCTTCTCCTATTGCATTTATTGCGGGGGAATTTCCAATAATAGCACCAGTAATCTGATCGTTCGTCATTTGATTAATAAGTTCGGGGTTTAGAATCTCCTTTTTATACAAAGCTTCCAGAAATCTCAAATATTCTTTTGCATTCCAGTGCATACCTCCGGCAAGCCTTGGATTTTGCAAGGATGGTAAGTCGTAATTTGCATTTGAAAATAAACCGGTTTTTGATTTGAACTGGTCAAATACTTCCTGCCACGAGGAAAGCCCGGACGCCTTAATAGCCATAAGCCCGGCTACCTGGAGATGTGATGAAGAATAATAAAATTCTTCCCCGGGGATTTTTGAATTGCCATTTATCTTTGCAATATTCTCCACAGATGTTTCGATATCAGAACCTGGAAGATGAATGTAAATAGGGTCATTAACCAAGCCTGAAGTAAAACTAAGCAGGTGCTTTAATTTTATGGAAGAAAGATTACCGGAGGTTGGCCATGTCGGGATATAATCTTGTGGGTGGCCTTCAAGGGATAAGATATTATCCTTAACCAGGGATAAAATAACCACTGCCGTTACCAGTTTAGAAGTTGAAGCGGACCGATACAGCACTGATTCATTAGAGTTTCCTGTGCTATGTGTAAAAGTTCTTCCATTCTCAGACTTTATTTTGAGAGTGAAACCTGTATCTGTGCTAACTTCATCAAGATTGCTTTTGATTTCATTCTCGAGTTTTACTAACTCATCTAAACAACTATACACAGGATCATAAGAATTGCTTTTTCCACAACTGTAAATAACAATTAAAATTATTACAATCAGGGGCATAATTATTTTTAGCGACTTCATTTTTACTCTTTTGTCTATTGCCTAACACTTTACATCAGCGGCAGGCGGGCGCGGTGTCCTGTCCGCTGGATGTGATTGTTAGGGCTTGGTTATGTGCCACTATATAATTCATAATGCTTCCAGCAGTTAACTTAAATGTAGGCGATATATCCAATCCTGCACTTTTTAACCCCTTAGCAGTCCATTTATTGCAAGTATTCATAAGATAGTAATCACCTACGCCTTTATAAAACTGACTATCCCCATATATTCCGTTTCTAAGCTCTAATATCTCACTATCTTCATTTTTATAAAAGCTATTTGAAATGAAATTAATTAGCGAATTGTACTCGCTGCTACTAAGGCATATAGTCTCAATCTGACTATTTTGAAAATATCCCCTAATATTTTTAGGCACAGCCACTGCATGAATAACTGATTCTGTTGGCCAAAATATAGCCCTTAGAGTTAGTCCCGTTGTTATTTCTTTAGCTTGATAGAAACCTTTATCACCCCATCCAAACTCAATATAAGGTGCATCTTCAAACTTTGCCTTTAACTTAGGGAGATAATCTTGAATTTTTTCGGAAGGCACAACAAACCCTGTATGCCAGCCATGGTTTACTACATATATTTTTTCTCCTGCCTCCTCTCTATTCTCTACATGCTTAACCACATTCAGTTTCGAAGAGTATGCCGACAATAAAAATAAGATGACTATTAAAAATATTCCTTTCATTGCACAATCATTTGTGAGCACCTAACATATATTCTACTGCCAATATCGGCATTATCATCAATATACAACATATTATACAGCCAGAGAATATATGCATTCACAGTATAATATGAAATATATTCGCAAATTGTTGCAAAAGGTAGCATAATCTGTTAACTCCGGCAGAGTTATATGTCGAAGAATTAAAATTTAACGGATCTGGATCTCCCAAATCAGTTTCTCACGGGTTGATACGAAACACCCTTTCCCCTGCCAACCAGGTACTGAGTACTTTTGCGCCCAGCACTTGCTCCGGGGTTGCATCCATCAGGTCGGTGTCAAGAATCACAAAGTCGGCAAATTTACCCGGTTCAAGACTCCCTTTTTCATTTTCTTCGAAGGAGGCTTTTGCTGCCCAGATTGTCATTGACCGAAGCGTTTGTTCGCGGGTTAAAGCGTCTTCAATCTGAAACCCGCCTTTAGGATTCCCTTCTGTGTCGATACGGAATACCGAGGCGTAAAAGGTTTTAAGCGGGCTAATGTCTTCAACCGGGAAGTCGGTACCGTTTGGCAACCAGCCGTTTTGTTGTAAGAGCTGTTGGTAAGCGTAAGCCCCTTTCAGTCGTTCTTCCCCTAACCGCTCATCGGCCCAGTACATGTCGGACGTGCAATGTGTTGCCTGCACAGAAGGTATGACTGAGTATTTCCCAAATAGTTTAAAATCACCGGAGTTGATAACTTGTGCGTGCTCAATCCTCCATCGCCTATCATTTTTACCTTTCAGGTATTCGCCGTATTTGTTCAGCATAAAACGGTTTGCCATATCGCCAATACAATGGGTCGCTACCTGGTAATTATTTTGGAATGCTTTTTTAAGAATTTTATCGTAATATTCCTCTTCTGCGATCATTAGCCCTTTGTTTCCGGGGTCATCAGAGTATTCTTCAATCAATAATGCACCTCGCGAGCCTAACGCCCCATCGGTATAAAGCTTTATGGTATTTATATGCAATCGTTCTGTTTTATACTCGCCTTTCCCCACAAAATATTCTAGGTTTTCAGGTGTAGCACTTAGCATAGCATTGATCCGCATTTTCAGTTTACCCGCTTTTTGCATTTCGTCCATTAACAAAATGGTTTGTTTGGGCAAGCCACAATCTACTACCGAAGTAAGCCCCACCTCGAAACAATTCTGCTGGGCTGCAAGCAATGCCTTTTGTTTCATTTCATTGCCGGGCTCAGGTATTAACTGCCAAACCAGCCCCATGGCATTGTCGATTAACATGCCTGTGGGTTTCCCATTTTTCAGCAAAACATCGCCTCCCTCAACTTTTGTTTCAACATTAACTTTTGCCAGCTTTAATGCTTTTGAATTACACCAGGCAGCATGCCCGTCAATCCGGATAAGGTAAACAGCCACATCGGGGAAGAGCTCATCCAATTTTGTTTTATCCGGGAAACCTTTATCCGGCCAGTCGTTTTGATCCCAACCGCGTCCCAATAGCCAGTCTCCTTCGGATTTTTTGTGGTGCTCTTTCAGGCGTTCGTAAATTTCTTCCCTGCTAGTGGTTCCTGCCAGGTCGGCATATTGTTGCAGGTTCATCCCGTAACTAAAAAAATGGCAATGTGCGTCAATAAACCCGGGGTAAATCCAATTTCCTTTTGCATCAATGGTTTGTTCTGCTTTGTACCTGGCAATTATTTCTTCATTGGTGCCTACTGCAACAACTTTCCCATTGTTTACAGCAAAACTTTCTGTTTTTGAGAAATCAGCGTCTATGGTATTAACCACCCCATTTGTTACAATCAGGCTTACGGTTTCTTTTTGATTACATGAACTCATTGAAAATAGAAAAACTAAGATTAGGTTTAATACTGCTACTGTCCTCATTTTTGAAGTTATTTCTTTGATTTTAACGCAGTTAAAAATATTGAACGTTTTACGCAATTTTGATGAGCCTGCACAAAATATTCATCTCTAATCCGAACAGCCAATTATATTTCTTGTTGAAATGACAACAGCCTGAGGGAGGTAAGCTTTTGGAACCCTGTTTATTTTACCACAACGGTTTTCATGTTCACGAATTCGCGCATTCCATAAATTCCGAGTTCCCTGCCATAGCCGCTTTGTTTAATTCCCCCAAAAGGCAGGCGTGGGTCCGATTTCACAAAGTCGTTTACAAAACAACACCCGGCTTCAAGCTGCATTTCAGCAATATTTTGCCCCTTGGATTTATTTTTAGTAAATATTGCTGCCCCCAGTCCAAAAACAGAATCATTGGCTATTTTTACCGCTTCCTCTTCATCCTCAACTTTAATTACCGATGCTGCAGGACCAAACAGTTCTTCGTGGTAGGCAGGCATTCCGGGAGCTACATTTACAAGGATTGTAGGTGGGTAATAAGCCCCTTTCCGGTAGGGTATCTCACCGCCCAACAGTACTTCTGCCCCTTTTGAGATAGAATCCTTAACCTGTTCGTGCAATGTATTCCTAAGATTTAAACTTGCCATTGGGCCTATTGTCATTTCTTTTTCAAAGGGGTCGCCGAAGGTTGCCAGGCTCATAAAATCAACAAAGTGCTCCAGAAATGTATTATAAACATCACTGACCACAATAAAACGTTTTGCCCCGATACAGCTCTGCCCGGCATTAAGCAACCGCCCCGAAACACAAATTTGCGCCGAACGGGCAACATCAGCATCCTTGAGGATTATGTACGGGTCGTTGCCCCCCAGTTCCATAACAGATTTTTTAAGTGCTTTCCCAGCCAGCCCTGCAACCGCCCTCCCTGCCGGCACACTTCCTGTAAGGCTGACGGCCTTAATTGCCGGATGGTTGATCACACTTTCCACCTGCCTGCTCCCGATCAGTAATGTTCGGAATACATTTTCGGGGAATCCGGCTTCGCGGACCAGCCCCTCAATTGCCATGGCGCATCCCGGCACATTGCTGGCATGTTTTAATACTGCTGTATTGCCTGCCATAAGGGCAGGAGCTAAAAAGCGGAAGACCTGCCAAAATGGGAAGTTCCAGGGCATCACGGCTAAAATTGTCCCCATAGGGCGGAAAGCCACATACGACAGAGAGGCTTCTGTAGCTATTGTTTCATTTTGCAAGAAACTCTCTGCGTTAACTGCATAATAGTCGCAGGCCAAAGCACATTTTTCAATTTCAGCTTTTGCTTCGCGGTAGACTTTACCCATCTCAAAGGTTATTATCTTTGCCAGCTCATCGCGTTGGCTTTTTAATAAACTTGCAAGGTTCTGCATCATTTGCGACCGATGGAAAAAAGATGTGTTTTTCCAATGATGCCAGGTTTTATCGACCGAGTTAATAATTTTCTCAACACCTTTTGAAGAATGAGGCTCAAAACTGTGGATCACCTCTCCTGTAACCGGGTTTACTGATTTCATTGAAGTGTGTTTTTTTATTTTATTTCATATAGGTCTTTTTGCAGACTTAAATATACATAAAAGCATGATAATAAGCTACATGATAAAAGTTAACCAGCCTTCCTGGGGAATGATATAGTATTTTTACTCTACTATCCTGATTTCTGAGTCCAGTTCCATTGCATCACGGTAAACAGCACTCACTCCGCAATACTTCTCCTGTGATAAATTAACCGCCCTTTCCAATTTTTCCATGGGTAAATCCCTCCCCTTAAATTGATAAATCACTTTCATTTTAGTATATTTTAGAGGATGCCCTTCGGTTAGGTCTCCTTCAACAATGACATCGAAGGATTCAGGCACAACTTTCATTTTTTTCAGTATCATAATTACATCAATCCCCGTACACCCTGCCAATGCCGACAACATCAATTTTTTAGGGCGTGGCCCAAGATTGTTGCCTCCTCCTTCTTCTGAAGCATCAACTATTAATTTATGCCCATCTATATCAGATTCAAATGCGACATTATCCTTCCATGACATTTTTATAACATGTTTCATATTAGGCATATTTTATTTGTTTTTGATTATTTATGCAAAAATAAAATATATAAATATATATATAAATTGCCTTATAAATAAAGATTGAATTTGTATTTTTAAGATTATTTATTGAATCAATAAACACATTTACCTTGTGAGATATGAAAAGTGTGATAAAACGCCCAACAGAAGAAGAGACAGATTTAAGTGGATTCCAGCTTTTTAAAAAACTTACAGAAGAGGAATTCAACCGTTTGAACTATGAAAAAACCTGTTCGTTCTATAAAAAAGGGACTATCATTTATCGGGAGGGTAGCCGGTTAACAGGTTTTTTCTGTGTGACAAAAGGGATTGTGAAGATTTTTAAGACAGGGATTGATGGGAAAGAGCAGATAATCCGTTTTGCAAAAAGGGGCGAAATCACTGCTTACCGGTCATTGTTAAGCCAGGAGTTAGCATGTACAACTGCAAAAGTCATTGACGAAGCGGTTTTATGCCATATCCCGTATCAGACTTTGCTCTTTTTAATTCAAAGCAACTGGCAGTTTGCGCACCACATGTTACAAATTGTTTGCCGCGAATTGCGTGAAGCTAACGACTATATAACTGATATAGCCCAAAAAACCGTCCGGGAACGCCTGGCTGAGGTTCTTTTACTTTTGAAGGAGAACTTTGAACTGGATAACCAAAACACACTTCAGATTTCTTTGACACGCGAAGAACTGGCCAATATTGTTGGTACCGCCACGGAATCGGTTATACGTTTGCTTTCGGAATTTAAACAGGATAAACTGATAGAATTACAGGGGAGGAAGATTAAATTCCTGAATCTCCCGGGTTTGAGCAGGGTTGCAAATCTATAAACGAGATATCTAAAAATTATGGCCGTAAAAAGGCAGGGATAGAAAAAAAATAAAAAAAGTTGGAAAGAGGGGGTTACCTTTTGTTGAAAAATGGGATTATATTATTGAATACCCTTATTATTTATCTTTCCTATTCCAATGAAATTACCCTGGCATCGAATTGCCAGGGTATATTTATTTTACCCCCCTCCGGTTTTTAAAGTTTGTATATTTGTATAATCCTGTGGTCCGCCGGGGTCAAAAGGAAAGGTTGTGGGAAAAGATTCCGTTTCAAATAACAACTGAAAAGTAAATCCTTCGTTAGAAATGAAATATACATTTTAAAAGATATATATTATGCTGAGCCGCTTTTTCCGATTAAAAGAAAATGGCACGTCAGTAAGGACAGAAATACTGGCAGGGGTTACCACTTTTATGACCATGGCCTATATATTGGCAGTAAATCCGGAAATATTAAGTAATACCGGGATGGACAGGAATGCCCTGTTTACAGCAACAGCCCTTTCTGCATTTATTGCAACACTTGTAATGGCCTTTGTGGGGCGTTTGCCTTTTGCCCTTGCCCCGGGAATGGGGTTAAATGCTTTTTTTGCCTTTTCTGTAGTCCTGGGTATGGGGTATAGTTGGCATTTTGCCCTGACAGCTGTGTTTATTGAAGGTATTATATTCCTTATTCTTACCATGCTCAACATTCGTGAGTTGATTGTTAAGGCTATACCTATTTCATTGAAGCATGCTATGTCGGTAGGGATCGGGCTGTTCATTGCGTTTATAGGAATGCAGAATGCCGGGATAATAGTAAAAAACGATGCTGTCTTGGTGGGTTTGGGTGACATGAATTCCCCGGCGGTGTTAATTGCTGTTATTGGTGTTATTCTAACAGCCGTTTTACTTTCAATGAAAGTAAAAGGGGCATTGCTGATTGGTATTTTTGTGGCCACAATAGCAGGGATCCCTTTTGGCGTAACACACATGCCATCAGGCAAACTGGTTGGATTACCTCCCTCACTGGAGCCGATATTGTGGAAGTTCGACTTTTCAAATCTCTGGTCAAAGGATATGCTTATTATACTGTTTACATTCCTTTTTGTCGATTTTTTTGATACGGTTGGAACCTTAATAGGCGTCTCATCGAAAGCAGGCATGTTGGATAAAGCAGGAAATATACCCCGGGTTAAGCAGGCCCTGTTTTCCGATTCAATAGGGACTATTGTCGGCTCTGTTTTAGGAACCAGTACAGTAACCACTTATGTTGAAAGTGCTTCAGGAGTTGCTGAAGGTGGCAGGACAGGGCTTACATCGGTGGCTACTGCTGTTATGTTTGGAATCGCGCTTTTCTTTGCCCCTGTTTTTACAATGGTGCCGGGGGCTGCCACTGCGCCTGCGCTTATCCTGGTGGGCTTTTTTATGATGTCGCCAATCCTGAATCTGGATTTTGACGACTATACAGAGGCACTGCCTGCTTTTATTACCATCATTATTATGCCGCTTACTTTTAGTATTGCTGACGGGATTGTATTTGGGATATTATCGTATGTACTGTTAAAAGTTTTTACAGGGAAATTCAGGGATATATCCACAGTGATGGTTGTTTTGGCACTTTTATTTGTGTTGAAGTTTTTCTTTTAACCCGGATATAGGCTTTTCTTTATTAAATGTTTTTTTTCATTCTCGCAATTTTTATATTTTTGTACGGAAATGGGGTATTAGCTCAGTTGGTTTAGAGCACTTGCTTGACAGGCAAGGGGTCACTGGTTCAAATCCAGTATGTCCCACAAACAATAGTTTTCTATTTGTAACACTTTCGCAGTCGGGGGTAAATAAAAACATACCACTCTTAGAGACTGCTTAAATTTTGGTATTGCAGCCTCTACGCCAACCCGCTGATTAATTTTAGCCCATCCAGTGTCAGCAATTTCTCAATGGCATCTATATTTTTTGACAAAGGAGCAATTTGCGAGCTTAATCCACCGGTTGCCACAACCATAATCGTTGTTTTAAGTTCATCTCGAGTCCTGTTTATTATTGAATCTACAAGGCCGCAATAGCCCAGTACCACCCCTGACTGTATTGCATGAACAGTATTCTTCCCTAAAACTGATGGAGGGGCAGACAAATGGACAAAAGGCAATTGTGCTGTATTCCCGGCAAGAGAACTTATTGCAGTTTTTAACCCGGGAGCGATCGCTACGCCTAAAATCTCCCCGTCAGAACCAATTGTTGTAAAGGTAAGTGCCGTACCAAAATCTATGACCATGGTTATTCCTCCGTATTTTGAATACGCGGCAACCGCATTAGCCACAAGGTCGGCTCCGATCTGGTATGGGTTGAGTATTTTCAATGGTAATTTCGGATAGATATCAGGGCCAACGATAAGAGGTTCTTTCCCAATCATATTGACGAGCATTTCTGTAAATGGATCAACAAGAGACGGCACAACACTGCAAAGGACGATCTTCTGAATGTCGCTTTTGTATATTTCCCCGGAAGTAATCAGCGACCTGAAAATAACTTCATATTCATCCGCAGTTTTTAATGGGTCGGTTTGAATACGCCAGTAATTTAGCCACTTTCCCGAATCGTGTATGCCGAATACACTATTTGTGTTGCCAATGTCTATTGCAAGTAACATATTATATATTTAGATGTTGACAAAGCTATGCTAATTAATTAAACCATAATACGGCCCTGCTTGCTGTGAACAATAAACCAACCGCGTATAAACCTGGGCATCAGCAAACTACAGGTATTCCTGTCAATAGCCCTGTTTAAAACAAACTCAATTGTTCATCGTTTTTGCCTTTGTTTAAATGCAGTTCTGCCACTAATTCCTGAACAAACTCTTTCTCAATCCTTTCCAGGAAACGGCTTTTGGGCAGTTGCAATTTCCTGTTTCTGAAAACCCTGTTTCGGGCATAGCTAAGATATAAAAACTTTTTGGCTCTGGTCATCCCAACATACAGCAACCTTTTTTCTTCATCATTGTCCGTTTCTTTGTTATAAAGGTTGAAAGGAATAATCCCCTGTTCGCAACCCGAGATAAAAACACATTCAAATTCCAACCCTTTTGATGCGTGCAATGTCATAATTGTTACACATTCCTGCAACTCATCATAGGTGTCGGCACCACTGCCTAATTTTAAAGCATACACAAATTCCTGTGATGTTTTGAATGATCTCCCCATTTCAATCAACTTTTTAAAAAGGTTTTCATCAATCTCTTCGGATTCAAAGAACCTTTTTCTGATAAGTTTAAGGAGCCCCTCTATGGAAAGGTTTTTTGCAATTGCCTGTAATTCTTTCACCCTCTGTTTAAAAACCAGGTCGTTTTTATCGGTTAAAAATGTGAAATACCTGTCGGTTGGTTGGAGTAACGATGCATAGAAAACTGTGATGATTTCTGCAAAAAGCCCTGAACGGTAAAACGGTTCATCCCCCACTACCTGGTATGGGATATTGTGGTCGTGGAATGCCTTGATTATACTTCCGAATTGATGCCGGGTACGGCAAAGCACTGCAAAGTCAGACAAACTTGTGATCAGGTCATTTCCAACCCCTTCGGAAACCGAACTGTCAATGGAGAAAAAACTTAACCCTCCGGATAATTTTACAATTTCACGGGCGATAAATTCAGCTTCACTCTTATCGGAATGTTGTGCCGAAATATTGATTTTGACCCCCTTGTTAATCCCATCAAGGAAGTCTCTTCCAGGTTGGTTTAAAATGTTTGACGATGCCGACAATATCTTCTGTGAACAGCGGTAGGAAGTTTTAAGTTTAAAAATTTTTGCTGTAGGGAAGTCTTCAATAAAACGGTTGATGAACGAAACATCAGCCCCCCTGAAGCCATAAATTGCCTGGTCGGGGTCGCCCACAACACATAAGTTTGTTTTGCCTTCTGAAGTTAACAACCTGATCAACTCATATTGTTTATGGTTGGTATCCTGGTATTCGTCAACAAAAACAGACCTGAATTTTTCAGCATAATGCCGAAGAGCCTCCGGTTGTTTCGATAGCAGCTCAACCGGCTTTGCTATCAGATCATCAAAATCAAAGGCGTTGAGCCCGCCTAATACTTCTTCATACCTCTGGAAAACCGGTTGTAATGCAGGTTCAATATCCTGTTGTTTGCCGGAATTTTTAATTTGGGAAATGATCCTGCTGAACTCATTTACCCGTTTGCTTTCAACTCCCGGGATTGATTTTAAGATCTCCAGCTTATCGTTTTCATTGACAAGAATAAATGCTTCGGTCCGGTTAAAAAAAGAATAATACTGCTTCAGGATCGAATTCCCAAAAGCGTGAAAAGTTGAAATAACAGGTTTTCGAGCCCCTTTTGCCAGTATTGCCCCTATCCTTTCAATCATTTCAAGTGCAGCTTTATTGGTGAAAGTAATTGCCAGAATTTGTTGAGGCTCCGTAATCCCGTTTTTTATTAAATAATCAATCCTGCTGATCAGGGTTTTTGTTTTCCCCGTTCCCGGGCCGGCTAAAATTAATAATGGGCCACCGGTATATTCTACTGCCTCTTTTTGCTCCGGGTTTAACCCTTCAGAATATCCCCCGGATTGGTATTCACTTAGTGGTTCGGCTGCAATATCGGAGTGCGTTGTAGAAGATCTTAAAAGCTTTTGCAGCCCCTGAAGGTTAAAGTCGATAAGCCCTCTTTGTTTTGGAGGTTGCGGGGCATGCATCTGAAAAAGCAAATTCCCGCCGGCAAATTCTTTTGCTTCGCCTTGTTTAAATACTTTTACCTGCCCGTATTCACCATCAAACCCTTCGCTGATATAAACTTCCCGGTTGCGCATCCGCCTGATTGCTTCGGATAGTGCTTCTGAGGATTCTTTTTTTATTGTATCCAGCGGGAGGTTTAACAAAATTCCCAGTTCATCGCCCAGTTTTAGAATTGTTTCTTCATAAACCTGCTTCACCTTTTTTGATGCCGTACCCACTCCGTTTATCTCGGCTAAAATTTCATCTAAAGGGATAATGGAATGAAAAGGGAGCCGGTTGGGCCGTTCCTGAATATTTTCGCGGTCGGATAATTTTATTACCCTGTTCATCACGCCAATGGTAACCGGCTTCCCACAAACGGGGCAGATAGAATTATTTTTCAATGTTTCAAACGGATTCCAGCAGATTTTGCATTTCCGGTGTCCATCGTAGTGGTACTTCCCTTCCTGCGGAAACATGTCGATTGTCCCGTGAAAAAGTTCCGGGCTGCCTGTTTTGAGGGCTTGTATAATCCCCTGGTAGCTGAGTTCGGCATTAAAAATATTGGCATTACGGCCCAGGCGGGAGGGGGAGTGGGCATCAGAATTTGAAATCAGGGTAATATTGTCAAGGAATGAGCAGAGCCAGTTCATCGGGGCATCTGTCGACAAGCCGGTTTCAATGGCATAAATATATGGCGAAAGGTCGTCATAGCATTCAACAAGTGAATTAAAGCCCGACTTGGAGCCCAGCATCGAAAACCAGGGTGTCCAGATATGTGCCGGGACAAAGAAATTATTTTCACCACAGTCAAGGACAATTTCCAGCAGGTCTCTTGAGTCGAGGCCTAAAATCGGCCGTCCATCCGACTGAAGGTTCCCGCCAAGGTTAATAAGTTTATTGTTGATACGTTCAGCATCCTCAAAGCCCGGGACAAAGACAAGATTATGGACTTTCCGTACCTGCCCTCCTTTTTTATAAATATTACTGATTTCGGCCGTAAGTAAAAAACGTGTTTCATTTTCACCGAGAAGCGGTTTACGCCGGAATTCCTGTTTTAGCTTAAACAAGCCATTACCCTCCGGCACAAATTTCTCTTTCATTTCCTGCAACCACCCCGGGTGGGTAAAATCGCCGGTGCCAACCACCTTAATCCCTTTTATTCCCGCCCAATAGTCCAGGAACTCCGGATTCAATTGCTTGCTGGTGGCTCTGGAAAAATGGGAATGAATATGTAAATCAGCAATAAAACGCATAGAAAGTCAAATCTGTGAATCCTCTGGAAATATACTTTATTTTTTACAGACTATTAAAGGAATCTAACCGTTATTCCCATAAACTCAGCCTATAAGAAGGAAGCCCCGGCTATAAATCAGGGCTCTTTTTGATATTATATACAAATGTTAGCATACTCTTGTTCTAATTACCATAAATAATGAAAAAAATATATTAAATTTATCCGGGCTGCGATTTCGAAAAATTTAGTTCTATGCAAAATACAAGAAACCCATTGATTTTTGTTGTTATTGAGAGTAAAATTTACAATAACCTTGTAGTCGGTTTTTTAAAATCCAAAAAATACAGGAATATTATGGCATTTACTTCCGGGACAGAATGTATTAAAAACATTCACCTTAAGCCGGATATCATAATTTCCAGTTATGCAATGGAGGATATGAACGGGTTGGAAATTATGAAGTTGGCAAAAGAAAAAGACCCGGAAGTAGATTTCTTCTTTTTAAGTGCACAAAATAATGTTGACGTTGCTGTCAACCTTGTTAAACGCGGGGCTTACGATTACATTGTTAAAAATGACAAAGCTCTCGACAGGTTGGCAAAATCAATTGAAAATGCCATTAATGCTACTAAATCGGTTAAAGTACAACAAGGGTTTAAAATCGGGGTAATTGGGTTCTTTATTATTCTATTTATCATTATCCTGATTATCCTAAGCCTGGCTATTTTCTTCCCTGATGATTTTAGTTTTACATTCTAAAAAAACGATAACCTTTCCCCATGTTTTACTACTTTAGGGCTTTCCTTTAATAGATCGTTATGGCATTTTTGAGAGTATTTAAGAAATATACCACTACGTTTTGGTCATCGAATATCATTGAACTTTTTGAACGGTGGGCATGGTACGGGTTCTACATGGCTTTTGCCCTGTACCTGGTAAACTCGAAGGATACCGGGGCACTGGGCTTGTCGCAGGCGCAAAAAGGGATTATTATGGGAACAGGCTCTATGTTGCTTTATTTATTGCCTGTAATTACCGGGGCAATTGCCGATAAAGTCGGATACAAGCGGATTTTATTGTTAGCATTTACTTTTTATGTGAGTGGGTTTTATATGATTAAAACCTTTGACTCTTTTGGACTTATGTTTTTTGCATTTATATGGACCTGCATAGGAGGGGCCTTTTTTAAACCGATTATTTCGGCTATGATTGCACGCACCACTGATGAAGAAACTTCGTCAATAGGTTTTGGGATATTCTACATGATGATAAATATTGGTGGGTTCATCGGGCCTTTTTTAGCCGGGGTGTTGATGAATAAAAGCTGGGACTATGTATTCTATATGTCGATGGCTGCCATTGGGGTAAATTACCTGATTACAATTTTTATGTTTAAAGAGCCTATTGCCGACCGGGGCGGTGTGCCGCTTGGCAGGAATATCGTCCAGGCATTTGTAAATATCTGGATCACACTTAAAAACTGGAAATATTTCCTGTTCCTGCTAATAATGGTATTGTTCTGGACAGCTTTTAACCAGCTTTACTATTCATTCCCTGTTTTTATTGACCAATGGGTTGACACAAGAGTAATTTACCGGGGGCTTCATTCTGTATTCCCTGGTTTTGCTGAATTAATAGGCATCAAAAACGGGGCAATTGCCACGGTAACTTTACTAAGCATGGACTCTTTTTTTATTATTGTTTTTCAGTTAATAGTATCGGCTTTTGTAATGCGGTTCCGCCCTCTTGCGGCCATGATGGGGGGTATACTGGTTTTAGCCGGAGGAGTCGGGTTAATGTTTGCAAGCCAAAGCGGATGGTTAATCCTTTTGGGGATATTGATCTTTAGTTTAGGGGAAATGGCAAGTTCTCCTAAGTTTATAGAGTATATCGGAAGGATTGCCCCTGCCGATAAAAAAGCATTATATATGGGTACATCGTTTCTGCCCATTGCAGCCGGGCATCAGTTGGCAGGCTGGCTTTCGGGAGATATTTATGAAAGAATATCAGATAAAATATTCCTCATTCAGAAAGAGGTGGTACACAGAGGGTTGCAAATACCGGAGATATCAAAGCAATTCACAAAAAATGATTTTTTAAAGGAAGCTGCATCGCAAATGAATATGAGCCAGGAACAGTTAACAAGTTTTATCTGGCAAAATTACCACCCTTCAAATATCTGGATACTTTTTTCAGGGATTGCCGTTTCGGCAACTATCCTTTTGTGGCTTTACGACAGGTTTATTATTGGAAAATAAATGGCCCCGCTACAAGTAGCAGGCAGGGAACAAAACCCGGAAACCTTTCCTTTTGCCGGGATCAACCTCTCTCAATTCAACTCGAATTACCCGGGCACATTACAAACTTCCACGGTTTGCTCACCCAGGGCTCACCGGCATAATCGATCCCTATCCTTGGAGAGGTTTTAAAGGCAGGGGTAATCCCGGAATCTTCAATCCATAACCGCTCTGAAGACTCAAGGTTTTCGCCATAAAACGATTTGTCCAGTTGCAGGGCCTTTCCAACCCTTCCGGGGCCTGATACCCCTTTTAGCCCTCTAATCAGAATAGCAGAGGCCTCGTTTTCTTTCCCTGTTACAATATTTAGCAGCCAATACATTCCATAAATAAGATAAACGTACACCACCCCGCCTTTATGGAACATTATTTCGGTACGCGGAGTACGCCCCCTGCTGGCGTGGCAGGCTAAATCTTCTGCTCCACAATAGGCTTCTACTTCGGTTATGGTGTATCGTTTAACCTCCCCGTCATCAAATTTCCGGCAAAGGGTTTTGCCAAGGAGGGCAGGGGCGATTTGGAGGGTGTCATTATGAAAAAAATTGTTCGTTAGCCGATTCATATTACAAAAAAACTAAAAATGCCGGTTCAAATATAAGCGATGCAGTTAATTCCTTCGCCAATAAGTTTCTTAACCATTGTAAATCTAAACAGTTTCTAAGATGTTTCTTATATTTGAAATAGTCAAACTTTCCGGACAGGCACTGGTTAGATTGTCTCTTTTAAGATTATACAATTTATTTGGTATGACGTAACGGTAATGACAAAAAAAGAGCTTCAAAATATTATTTCAAATGGAGAAGATGAAGCAGTTGAATTGAAATCAGGTTTCAATAATGAAGCTATTGTCTCTATTTGTGCGTTAGCAAATACAAATGGAGGACACGTTATTATTGGAGTGAGTGATAATTTGAATATTATCGGAATAGCAACAAATCAGCAAAGAGTTAAAGATTGGGTAAATGAAATAAAGCAGAAAACATCTCCGGCAATTATTCCTATTGCGAGAATAGTTTCTATTGAAGATAAGAAAGTGGTTGTATTTTCCGTTAATGAGTTTCCTGTTAAACCAATCTCCATGCGTGGCAGGTATTATAAACGCAGTGGTGCATCGAATCAACAATTAACAGCTGATGAAATTGTTGAGATGAGGCTTGTTAGTTTAAATTTTTCTTTCGATTCATTTTATGTAGAATCAGGTATAACTAGTTTTGATACCAATGCGCTTCGGATTTTTAGTGAAAGAATTGAACAATCAGGACGTTATGTACCTTCGGGCAATATCATGGCTGATTTTGAAAAATTAGGTTTTTGCAAAGCTGGTAAAATGACTAGAGCTGCAGAATTACTTTTTGGAGTACACCACACAGCTATTCATATTGGTAGATTTAAGTCTGCCGAAACAATAATTGATGATATTGTTATTCGAAACCCACTTATTATTGCAATTGAGGAATCAATGGATTTTATAAAGCGGAATATAGCATTAGGGTATGAGTTTGCTGGCGAGTTGCAGCGGAAGGATCGTTGGCAGTATCCTTTGCCTGTCATTAGGGAATTGTTGCTAAATACAGTGATTCACAAGGATTACCGGAATCCTACAGATATAATAATTAAAATTTTTGATAACAGGATTGAATTTTCAAATCCTGGCGGTTTATGGGGAAATCTTAAAGTAGAAGATTTATATACTGATTCATATCAGGCTAAACACCGGAATCGATTGCTTGCAGAAGCTTTTTATCTGATGGGCGATGTTGAGAAATATGGAACAGGTTTCATTCGTATCCGAAAATACATGGAAGCATATCCTGAACTAGTATTTGAGGTGAATGATTTAAAAGATTTTATAAGGACGGTTGTAAGATCGAAGATTGATGTCGGGAAAGATGTCGGGAAAGATGTCGGGAAAGATGTCGGGAAAGATGTCGGGAAAGAGTTAACAGGACATTTGAACGATATCTTGTATCTTATTTCTAATAACCCTCAAATTATTATTCCTGATATTGCACAAAAGACCGGCCTTACACAGCGTTCTATTCAAAGGCATATCGCAACACTAAAAAAAAGGAACTATATAAAAAGAAAAGGAGGCAGGAAAGAAGGTTATTGGCAAATTATTAATAAATAGTAGTTTTTAGAAGCCTCCTTAGGGTTTAGTGCAGTAGGATTTATATAATGCTGAAATAATTATGGGGGAGGGGAGTTTTATTTGTAAAATTTGAATCTAAATGCAAAATATTCTAATGATTGACCTGTACGGGCAGTACCTGAAATTAAAAACGGAGATTGACGAGGCTATTCAGGAAGTGATTCGTTCTTCGGTATTTATTAAAGCAGGCAAAGTTATCGACTTTGAAAAGCAACTGTCACAATTTATAGGAGCAGAGGTTATTACCTGTGGAAATGGTACCGATGCTTTACAAATTGCTTTTATGGCTCTTGGGTTACAGCCCGGCGATGAAGTGATTACAACTCCGTTTACTTTCGTCTCAACTGTGGAAGTATTGGTTTTGCTGGGATTGAAACCTGTTTTCGCAGACGTTGATAGTGCAACTTTTAATATTAATACTGACGGAATAGAACGGTTAATAACGTCCAGGACAAAAGCAATTTTGCCCGTCCACCTATTCGGGCAATGTGCTTGCATGGAATCAATTATGGAAACAGCCGGGAGATACGGCCTTTATGTTATTGAAGATTCGGCGCAGGCGATTGGGACAAACTATTTCTTTAAGGATGGGACGATAAAAAATGCCGGCACAATTGGCAATATCGGGACTACCTCTTTTTTTCCCTCCAAGGGTTTAGGGGCTTTTGGTGATGGAGGGGCGATTTTTTGTAACGACAAAGGACTGGCTGCTAAAATGCGTTCCATTGCAAATCATGGTATGGTAGAAAAATATCAATACGAAAATATCGGATTAAATTCAAGGTTGGATAACATACAGGCTGCTATCCTGGAGGTTAAGTTGAGGTATCTGGAGGAACATATAAATGCCAGGCAAAAAGCAGCGGCTTTTTATGACGAGAACCTGAAAAATATTGACCGCCTTTTTCTGCCGGGGAAAGTAGGCTATAGCAACCATACGTATCATCAGTATACGGTCAGGACAAAACTCAGGGACAAATTAAAAACATTTCTGAAGGAGAATGGAATCCCTTCAGCAGTTTATTATCCAAAACCTCTACACCTCCAAAAGGCTTATCAGTTCCTTGGTTATACCAAAGGAGATTTCCCTATTGGCGAAAAGTTGTCGGAAACTGTTTTATCTTTGCCCGTGCATACTGAATTAACAGAAAAACAGTTGTTATTTATAACAAATAAAATAAAAGAGTTTTTCAAAAAGTATTAATAGCCAAAGGGAGGTAAATAAATTTTCTGTTTTTCCTCCCTGACGGAGAAAAGATAAGCATGGATACAAATTTTATACATCCTACATCAATCATAGATGAGGGAGCTATTATTGGCGAAGGGACAAAGATATGGCACTTTTGCCATGTAATGCTTCAGTCCTCAATTGGTAAGAACTGTATTTTGGGGCAAAATGTTTTTGTCGGGGCAAATGTAACATTAGGCAACAATATTAAGGTGCAGAATAATGTTTCGATCTATTCAGGGGTTGTTTGCGAGGATGACGTATTTTTAGGGCCTTCTATGGTTTTCACCAATGTAATAAACCCCAGGAGTAAAGTAGAAAGGAAGAGTGAGTTTAGAAAAACACTGGTGAGGCAGGGGGCTTCAATCGGGGCAAATGCAACAATAATTTGCGGAGTGACTATTGGGAGGTACGCTTTTGTTGGGGCCGGTTCAGTTGTTTCTAACGATGTCCCTGATTATGCGCTGGTTATCGGCAATCCGGCAAGGCATACCGGCTGGATGAGCGAGCAGGGCTCAAAATTGCATTTTAATGAACAAGGATTTGCAACCTGTGAATTATCAAATGAGAAATACCGGTTAAATAATAGTATTGTGGAAAAAGTGTCACCGCAGGAATGCTAAGAAAGGGTAACGGCATATAAACAACATCGCATAGAGGGAAAACAAAGGCTACTCATCAGTGGTAAAAGAATATGCCAAAGCCTGCCCGTCCGGCAGGCAATAATAGAATCCGGCACCTTAGCTTTTCCATGGGAAAGGGATATGAGAAATTCAAAAATAAGATTTGCAGTAATTGGCATGGGCCATATCGGGAAACGCCATGCTGAGATGATACAAAGAAACCCCCATGCTGAGCTGGCGGCAGTTTGCGATATCCGGAACCGGGAAGAATGTGGCTTTGGGGATATGGCTGTACCTTTTTACGACTCAATTGAATCACTTTTACAAAATGAAAAGGGCATTGATGTAGTTAACATTTGTACCCCCAATGGCTTACATGCACCTATGGCTGTTATGTCGTTAAACTCCGGGGTGCATGTTGTTATTGAAAAGCCTATGGCTCTTCGTAAAGCAGATGCAGAACAGGTTATCTATAAATCATTAGAGGTAGATAAGCATGTGTTTTGTGTTATGCAAAACCGCTATTCCCCGCCTTCTGTGTGGTTAAAGGAAATAACGGGGAAGAAACTGTTAGGGGAGGTTTACATGGTTCAAATCAACTGTTTTTGGAATCGCGATGAGAGGTATTATTCGAAAGGGGCATGGCATGGCAGTGCCGGCCTGGACGGAGGAACCCTTTTTACCCAGTTTTCTCATTTTGTGGATATGATGTATTGGTTGTTCGGCGACATAACAAATATTTCCGGGGTTTTTGCTGATTTTAACCATAAAGGATTAACGGAGTTTGAAGACTCGGGCATTTTTAGTTTTGACTTTGTGAACGGAGGGAAGGGGTGTATGAGCTACTCTACCTCCGTATTTAATAAGAACCTGGAAAGCAGCCTTACTATAATTGGTGAGAAAGGGACTGTAAAAGTAGCAGGGCAGTATATGAATGAAGTCGTTTATTGCAATATAGAAGGATACGAGATGCCGGTACTGGCTCCATGCAACCCTCCAAACGATTATGGGGCTTATAAAGGATCGGCTCAAAACCATCATTATGTTATTCAAAACGTGGTGGATAAACTGAACAGTAATAAGCCAATTACCACCAACGCTTTAGAAGGGATGAAAGTGGTGGATATTATTGAAAGGGTTTACGGGGAAAGAAATTTAAGTTGATTTTATTTAAGAAGTTTTACCTGTGTTGCAGTAGGGCCTTTTTGCCCCATTGTTACTTCAAAACTTACAACATTATCCTCCTTTATCTCTCCAAGTACATTGTTTACATGTACAAAAATCCGTTCCTGGGTTTCCGAATCCTTAATAAATCCAAATCCTTTAGATTCGTTAAAAAAGGTTACTATCCCCTTTCTTACAGGGTCTAGTTCCTGGGTGGAATCATTTTTGGGAATGCTAATCTCAATATCTTCTGTTTTAATATCCTTTTTCTTGCTGGGGTCAGGAGGGGTGGAAGTAATCATCCCATTTTCATCGACATAGGCTATCATGTCGTCCAGGCTGCCTTTCTTTTCGTTTTCTTTCCTGCTCAACCTCTTTTTCTCTTTTTCTTTTCTCTTTTTCTCTTTTTTTGTCCTTACTTCCTTTTTGTTAAATGTTTCCTGCGATCTACCCATAAATTAATTTCGATTTTATTAATAATTAAAAAGATTGTAAAAAGGCCGGTTGGTTCAGTTTAAGACCCTCTGATGCTGGCTGCCGCCAGTGTAAGCCCTGGTAAAACTACCAACACTCATTCCCCGATTCAATAAAGTCAAAACGTTTGACTTCGCCGTACCTTTTTACTTTTGCCCTACTAAATAATTCTAATATCTGTTAAAATTACTTTTCTTAGGTTTTGCCTCATTTACAACTATTTCTCTGTTTTCCAATGTGGCGCCGTTAAGTTCGCTTATTGCTTTATTTGCTTCATCCTGGTTTTCCATTGTGATAAATCCAAAGCCTTTACTTCTGCCACTGAATTTATCAGTAATAACTTTAGAAGAGCTTACTGTTCCATACTCTTCAAATATTCCTTCCAGGTCATTTTCATTTACCTTAAAATCAAGGTTTCCTACATAGATATTCATTGTTTATTTTTTAAAATGTTTATTTTTTAACAACATGGTAGTTGTATCCGTTCCGAAGAAATTTGTTTATCCGGTATTTACTGCTGAATTAAACAAGAAACTTTAACTGAACAAGTATAACTTTCATAAAACCTTGTTATTAAAAAGGTTAAAAATAGGATTTAAAAAAAAGAGCAGTGATAAACTAATGGTGAGAGGGGAATTAGTAGATAAAAGCACAAATTTTCAAATCAGGAATTTTGGCAAAGATACGCTTTTATTTTTATGGTTTTATGAAAATACCTGTTTTTTTGGTTCTATGCCTTCAACCTTGCACCTCTGCCCCAGGCAAGGTGGTAATAGTTTTTCTTTATGAAGTTGTTTAAAGTTAAAGTGAATTTTTGATAGTAACAGATTGATTTTCAGCCCCGAATGCTCAGGGAAGTTCGATTCTCCTTGCATCCCGAACACCGGGATGCAAGGAGAATTAGCTGAAGTCCAATGAGGTCAAGATGTTACTCGCAGGTTCTCAATTTGACTTTAAACAACTTCTATAACCATACAACGTATTCAAATTATCCTCTTATTTAATAATCGTTGCTGGTTTCAATGTCCACAGTTGAAGCTTGGTCATTTCTATCAAGTTGGACATATCCAGGTCTTCACGATGTACTGGCCAGGACTTAACTGCCGCCACTTCTTTTATGATTTGTTGTAAGTTTTCTGAGGGAAATGGCGGAAAAGAAAGAATATCCAATTGATCTGGAACAGTGCCGTCTTGAACTTCCAGGTACATTTTGCTGAACAATGCCAGTAAGGACCCGGTGCCGACCACATGTTTGTTTAACAAAAGAGCCGAAGGTAAATGCCCTGTTTTTAATATATAATCCAGTGCGGAGGCTGACAGGGTAAATACATCGTTTTTTTCAGCAGTAACAATTCCGGGATTCTCCACTGGCATTTTTAATGGGCCAAAAGGCCTTTTAACAGTTAAAACCCCGGGTAATTTACCTGTCTCATTATAAGCGGTAAGTGCTTCAGCCAGGGCTGTAAAAACTTCAGCCGGATTGTATTGTTCGTCTATCACAATAGCATTTTCTTTAAGTATCCTTTTAGCAATAGCTCCCAGCCTTTCTGTCCCGATTTCATTTTTCTGTTTGCCGAACAGGTTTTTCATTTCACGGAACGTTGTAAGTTCGATGTCATCACGGCTTTTTATGTATTTCATCAGCTTGCGGAAGTTCTTTTGGGCTGTTTTCATAGACTCAGCAGGGCGGAGTTCCGGAGTCTTCCATTCTGACGGGCCAGGGTTAGCTCCTTTATAGTAATTGAAATCCCAAAACTGGATGCTGCGCACTTTGCTGGGGTGGTTGGCAAAAAAAGCAACCATCTCGGCATTTGCAATAGCTGCTGGTATCAGTGTGTCAAGTGAGTTAAGCATGGGATTGAAAAGGCTGTCACGGTAATAAGCATCATCGAAAGAGCCAAAGTTCCCTTCGCCGTGGAAGTTTAATGCATTACAAAACCATACAACATTGTGCCCCGGCAAACTAATCGGGGAGTATACATACCCTGCATCCATTTCTGAAAGGGCCGCTACGAGTTGAGGCCCATAGGATCCTCCGTGCCGTGCCAGGTTTGCAGGACGTTGCCCAAAGATACGTTCCAGGTCGTTAAACCCCGCAGTTTCATTTTTCAGCATTGTGGCTTTCCCATCGTCCCAACTGGCTTTTTCAAGTATTTCTGTAACCGTGGGGTGCATAGACCCGTAATTGGTATGACTGCCAATGTCGTGTTTTGCCATGGCCTGGATTACGTCTGTACGTCCTCGTTTTTCCAGGGAGCGGGCTTTTTCCCCGATCACAAAAAAGGTGCCTGTTACACCTTCCTCCGACATGATTTCCGCTTCCCATTTTGGGATATCATCCATCCCTACAGATGCAGGTGATGTATAATCCTCAACATCAAAGCAAATTACCATATACGTTTTGTCTTGTTTAACCGGTGTTGTTTCTTTTTTTGGAGAGGAGCAAAAGGTCAGCAATAAACTGACAAATGATAAAATTAAAATGTGACGTTTCATTTTGTTTAAAATTAAATGTTCTATGTCGAAATAAAAGTGTATAAAAGTAAAAATATTTTCTTTATCGTGTTAAATCAGGTATAAAAAACGGACAGAAAAGAAAAAGAAACATTTTTAAATATACAGGTTAGACTTCAAACAACTTCATTATATTTATCTTTGCCTGTCCAGTCCTGAAAACAAATAAAAATTTTGTATAAATGATTCGGGAATTTCAATTTCATTTTGAAGATTTAGACATCAAGGCTGATGACCTGGAAGAATTAATGGGGTACGAGGCAGGTAATTCTCCTTTGCCTTTTCCCGGGTTGTATGCAGAGGCATTGGAAGAGGCAGGGGAACTCTGCGAAATCAAAGGGGGTTACAGAATACTTGATACGGTTGAGTTTTCGCCTGAATACAAAAAAATAATCATTGAAGGGCAGGCCTTTTCTACCGGGAAGATTATTTTCAGCCAACTGCAGGAATCTACGTCTGCTGCGCTTTATATTTGCACTGCCGGAGAAGGCATCAGCATCCGGGCTAAAAGGTTAATGGACAAAGGCGACCTGTTGCAGGGTTACATTTTTGATGTTATCGGCTCTGTAGCAGTTGAGAAGGCTCTCGACAAAATGCAGGAAGCCCTGAAAAAAGAAATGCAAATAAACGGGTTGAATATTTCAGCCCGCTTTAGCCCCGGCTATTGCGACTGGAATGTTTCCGAACAACATCAGCTATTTAATTTCTTCCCAAAAAACTTTTGTGGGGTAACACTTGGCAAAACATCGCTTATGTACCCGTTAAAATCGGTAAGCGGGATAATTGGCATTGGCAAAAGCCTGAAAAATAAAGGATACCAGTGTGGATGGTGCTCCGATAAGAACTGCATATATGGCAGGGCCAGGAGAAAAAAGAAAGTGGGTAGTGCCCGGTAGCCATTTGGCAAATATACCCCTGAATCTTCTCATCAATCAACAAAATTCAGGCAGTCTTTCAGACAGCTTCTTAGTTAAACCTCTTTACTAATAAATAGTTAATTCACCGTATACTCCTCCCCTGTTTCCTTCATTCCTTGTTAAAAAAGGATATTTTTGTCCGTTCGAACAGGAATTATTTAAAATCAGTATAAATTATGGCTGAAACAAAAAAAGCATTATTAATGATCCTTGACGGTTGGGGGATTGGCGATGGCTCAAAAAGCGATGTTATTGCAACAGCCCCGACTCCTTATATGGATTTTTTGAAAAAAAATTACCCTAACTCACAGCTGCTGACATCAGGAGAGAATGTTGGTTTACCAGAAGGGCAAATGGGTAATTCAGAAGTGGGGCACCTGAATATTGGTGCAGGCAGGGTTCTTTACCAGGATATGGTAAAAATCACCAAAGCCATCCGCGACAGGTCATTATGGGAGAACCCACAAATATTAAAAGCATATAATTACGCAAAAGAAAACGATAAGAAGGTACACCTGGTCGGGTTGATCGGCCCTGGCGGAGTACATGCACTTAGCTCGCACATGGTTGCTCTTTGCCAGATTGCTACCGACATGGGGCTGGGGAAAATTTTTGTCCATGGTTTGACCGATGGCCGCGATACCGACCCTTATTCGGGATATGGGTTTTTGAAAGATGATATGAAAGCCCTGGAGCCGACCAACGCAGAATTTGCATCGGTTATTGGCAGGTACTACGGAATGGACCGTGATAAAAACTGGGACCGCATAAAACTGGCGTACGATTTATATGCTAATGGGATAGGGGAAAAATCGATTGATTTACTTTCATCGGTACAAAAATCATACAACGATGGGATTACCGATGAATTTATGAAACCCATTGTTATGGTTGATGACAATAACGACCCGGTTGGTATTTTTGAAGAAGGGGATGTGGTAATCTGTTTCAATTTCAGGACCGACAGGCTGCGCCAATTGACCATCGCCTTTACCCAGGAAGACTTACCCGGGTTTGGCATGAAAACCATAAATATGGAATGGTATACCATGACCAATTACAAGTCTGATTTTAAAGGAGTCAATGTAATTTTTGATAAAGAGGATGTGGTCAACACCATGGGCGAAGTTGTTTCTAACGCCGGATTAAAACAGATCAGGATTGCTGAAACAGAAAAATATGCCCACGTCACCTTCTTCTTTAGTGGAGGGCGCGAAAAAGAGTTTGAAGGAGAAAGCAGGATATTGGTACCATCGCCCAAAGTGCCGACATACGATTTGCAACCCGAAATGTCGGCACCGGAAGTAAAAGACAAAATAGTTGAAAAACTTAACGAAAAGGCTGCCGACTTTATATGCCTCAACTTTGCCAATGGCGATATGGTTGGGCATACCGGTGTTTACGAAGCCATCTCAAAGGCCATTGCCACTGTAGACCAATGTGTAAAAGAGGTTGTTGAAGCAGCTCGTGCCAATGGATATGATGTACTGATTATTGCCGACCATGGGAATGCCGATAATGCTATCAACGAAGATGGGTCGCCCAATACGGCGCATTCTTTGAATCCTGTCCCCTGCATTTATGTTAGCGGCAATAAAAATGTGAAAATTGAAGAAGGCATTTTGGCGGATATTGCCCCTACTCTATTGACTGTAATGGGATTGGCTATTCCTAAAGAAATGACCGGCAAAGCATTGATAAAATAAAAAGCCTCTCCTTTTCACCACCTTCTTAGGGAATAAAGGGTGAAAGGGCTAGGGCTGTACAAGGGGGTTTTTCATGCTTGAAATAGGGCGTACCATAATTAGTCTGGATGTTATTGAAGAACAATTCCTTTGCGATCTGATAAAATGCAAAGGGGCCTGTTGTGTTGAAGGAGACTCCGGAGCCCCTCTGTCGAAAGAGGAGGCTGTTATCCTTGAAGAAAATTACCCGGAGGTTGCGCCTTTACTTCCCGAAGCAAACAAAAAGGCGATAGAAGAATGGGGTGCTTCGTATGTCGACAAAGATGGCGATACAGTTACCACATTGGTAAATAACAGGGAGTGTGCCTTTGCCTACAGAGATAAAAAAGGCATCTTGAAATGCAGCATCGAAAAAGCATTCCTTGATGGGAAGATAAATTTCAGGAAGCCCCTTAGCTGCCACCTGTTCCCCATCCGCATAACCGAGTACAAACGGTTTGATGCGGTTAACTACGAACAGCTGGAGATTTGCAGTCATGGCCGTGCCTGTGGTTCGTCAAACAAGCTTCCGCTGTTTAAATTCCTGAAAGAACCCCTTATTTGCAAATACGGGGAAAAATGGTACGAGGAATTGGAAATCGCAGCCAGCTTTCTGAATAAAAAATAAACAGTCTCTTAGTAACTGTTAATTTGCAGAGGTGCCTATTCCCCACTTTTCAAGCAACCAGTTAGCTATGCGTATATCGTATTTGTTCCTGTCTTCCGTCCCGGCATTCGAAACCATTTCAACTACCTTTTTTTGGATATCTTTACTGTTAACATTAAGAAAATCAATTGTATTCAGCGCATAGCACCTGGCTTTTTCTCCAGTGCTGCTCAATACTTTCATTAACGCTTCAAGGGCTGTTTTTTTATCCCCTAAATTATAAAGGGCTTCGGCTGCCACCGCAACCACTTCGGGCGAAGTGTCATTCAGGGCTTTTTCCAGGCCGGGGATTGCTCCCGATGCTTCTTCTCCTAACATTAGCAATCCGGTAGCCCCCCAGTAGCGGATGGCACTGTCATCATTTTTAAGGTACATTCTATATTTATTCAGGCAATCGTCCTGGCACAAAGTGGCAGCTTCGGCTGCTTCAATAATTTTATCTAACGGTACCGTCCCCGAATGCATATAGTCGTAATACGGAGTCTTCCCCGCCCGTAAGGCAAGGGTGGCTTCAGGAATAAAGCCTGTATCATAAATTTTAAGGGCATGTTCTTTATTTGCTTTGCGCATACGTACCAACACATCACTGTATTGCGGGTCGTTGGCAAGGTTATCCACTTCCCAGGGGTCGTTCTTGGTATCGTACAACTCTTCAACAGGTTTCTTGTTCCAAAAAACACTTTGAATTTCATTGCATTCCCCTGCCAGGTAGGCTCTTTCCCACGACCGCATAGACGGAGCCTTCCATAAATAGTTCAGGTGCTGCCCGTAAATACGGTATGGCATGTAATTCCTTATATACCGGAATTCATCATCACGTACTGCACGAGACATATCGTAACGTTCGTCCATCCTTCCTCTGAACATATATACATATTCAGGGTCTTTTGTTTTTTGTTTGCCGAGGAAAGCATTACCCTGCATAAATTCGGGGATTTCAATTCCAGTGATACTTAACAGGGTAGGGGCCAGGTCAACAAAACTGATAAGGCGGTTAACCTTTGACCCGGGCTTTTCCGCAGGGAACAGGTATTTATATTTTTCAGGAATACGGATAATGAACGGGACACGGGTGCCGGATTCATAAACGTAGCGTTTGCTGCGGCCCAGTACCCCACCGTGGTCACTATAATAAAAAACTATTGTATTATCAGCCAACCCTGCATCTTCAAGTTCTTTAAGTTTTGTGCCAACCCAGGTGTCCATATCTTCTACTTTGTCGTAATACTGAGCCCAGTCGTGTTTCATTTCAGGAGTTGCCGGGTGGTATGGAGGAAGCGGCACCTTATCGGGGCTGTGGCGTAGTTCGTTGTTTGGTATCGATTTGTGGATTGAGCTTTCGTGCGATGTATTACTATTAAACACGGCAAAAAACGGTTGCCCCGGCTTGCGGTTTTTGTAATGTGCCGTTTTGCCCGATTCGTCCCATATTTTTTTCGGGTCGATAGAATTGGTATTGTAATCAGTCTTCGAGTTGTTTGTACAATAATACCCGATTTTATGCAAGAACTCAGGGAAAGCTTTAACCACCTCCGATTTTGCATAGTAACTACGCATGTGCTGGTTGCCACCTGAGTTTGCATACACTCCGGTGATTATTGTATTTCGTGCGGGTGCACAAACAGGGGCATTGGCATACGCATGAGTGTAAAGGAAACCTTCTGATGCCAGCTTGTCTAAATTGGGCGTTGTGGCAAACTC
>JAADGO010000129.1 GCA_013152355.1 Chlorobiota bacterium | reverse complement strand
TCAATAAAAAAGCCCATCAAATAAATTGATGGGCAAATTTCTTTTTGTTATGCTGAATGGGATTACTCGTCAACAGAAATAGCCTCTACAGGGCAAACCTCTGCGCATGAACCACAGTCGGTACAAAGCTCAGGGTCAATCACATAGATATCACCTTCAGAGATCGCGTCAACCGGGCATTCATCAATACAAGTTCCGCATGCAATACACTCATCAGAAATTTTGTATGCCATAACAGTTTATTTTAAATTAAACATGATCATCGCAGCAAATGTACAAAGTTTAACAAAAAATCAAAGTGCTAATCCTATTAATTTCCATGGTTTTATCAACCATTTGCCTAACACTCTTATTTTTAGTAATTTATCCATATTTCTGTTGTTGACATTAACTTAATAAAGCCCCTGAAAACGGCAAAGCAATAAAAAAAACAGGAAGTAATATAATGAAGTTGTCTGTTTTTTTATACAAAACAAGGGGCGGTAAATCTAGTGTCATGTCATGTATGAAATGTCGGTTAAGCCGAAGTTATTTTTGGTTCTGGCAATGCAAAAAATCTGCGCATAGCAGCGTTCTGTAAAGATTTTTAAAAGGAGCAAGGAGCAAAAAGAACAGGACTTGGACTGGCAGAGCATACTTGACTTAACACTAGTGATTCTCAGATTTCGTATTTTATTTACCTTTGTTGAACTAAAACCGAAGTATATGAACGACAAAATCATACAACTAATTGCCAACATTATTGACCTTCAGCCTATACGGGTAGAAAACACCATCGAGCTTTTAAAGGAAGGGGCAACCATCCCGTTTATTTCGCGTTACCGGAAAGAACGCACCGGAAGCCTTGACGAAGTGCAGGTAGCACAAATAAAAGAGCAATTTGAAAAATATGAAGAACTCGAAAAACGTAAAATCACCATACTTAATACAATTGAAGGGCAGGGTAGCCTTACTGATGAATTAAAGCAACGAATTGAAAATTGTTACAGCCCAACCGAACTGGAAGATATCTACCTACCTTATAAGCCCAAAAGGAAAACAAAAGCTGCTATCGCCCGCCAAAAAGGGTTGGAGCCACTGGCTAAGATTATCATGAAACAATTTGAAAAGGACCCTGAAGGAAGGGCTAAACCGTTCCTTAACGGCCAGGTTGGTTCAGTTGAAGAAGCCCTTTCAGGCGCGCGTGACATTATTGCAGAATGGATAAATGAGAATGAAAGAGCCAGGAATATTGTACGGCGCAGTTTCGAAGCAGGGGCTGTCATCACCTCTAAACTGATTAAAGGGAAAGAAGAGGAAGGAATCAAATACCGGGATTATTTTGATTGGGATGAACCGCTAAAGAAATGCCCATCGCACCGTTTACTTGCTATGCGCCGAGGCGAGAATGAAGGTTTTTTGCGGGTAGCCATTGGCCCTGACGAAGGTAAAACCCTTGACCGGTTGCAAAACTTCTTTGTTAAAGGCATTAATAAAAGCTCGGAACAGGTGAGGCTGGCAGTAATAGATAGTTATAAACGCCTGCTCCGGCCATCTATCGAAACAGAGTTTACCAACAGTTCAAAAGAGAAAGCCGATACCGAAGCCATCAATGTTTTTGCCGAGAACCTGAGGCAATTGCTGTTGTCGCCACCGCTCGGGCAAAAGCGTGTTTTGGCAATCGACCCGGGATACCGCTCCGGCTGCAAAGTAGTGTGCCTTGACGAGCAAGGTAACCTGCTGCACAACGAAACCATTTACCCCCATAAACCACAGGAAGAACGTAAAATGGCTGCAAAAAAACTGGCCTCGATGGTGGGTGCCTACAAGATTGAAGCCATAGCCATTGGAAACGGGACAGCCAGCAGGGAAACCGAGCATTTTATTAAAAAACTCAGGTTCGACAGGGAACTGAGGGTATACATGGTTAGCGAAGACGGGGCTTCTGTTTATTCTGCTTCTTCGATTGCTCGGGAAGAGTTCCCGCAATACGATGTTACTGTACGGGGAGCCGTTTCAATTGGCAGGCGACTGATGGACCCACTGGCAGAACTGGTTAAAATCGACCCAAAATCGATTGGCGTGGGGCAATACCAGCACGATGTCGACCAGAAAAGGCTCAAAAAAAGCCTTGATACGGTAGTTGAACTAAGCGTGAACAAAGTCGGGGTCAATGTCAACACCGCCAGCAAACATTTACTTACTTACATTTCAGGGCTGGGGCCTCAACTGGCTCAGAACATTGTGGAGGCCAGGAAAAAAAACGGAGGGTTCAAATCGAGGGAAGAATTAAAAAATGTACCCCGAATGGGGGCTAAAGCATTTGAACAATCGGCAGGGTTCCTTCGTATCCCGGATGCCGAAAACCCCCTGGATAATTCTGCAGTCCACCCTGAATCGTATAAAATTGTAGAATCAATTGCCAAAGATTTAAATTGTTCGGTAAAAGGACTTATCGGGAATAAAGAAATCCTTTCCAAAATAGAACTAAAAAAATACATCACTGATAAAGTAGGCCTCCCGACCCTGGACGATATTAAAAAGGAGTTGGCAAAGCCCGGGCGTGACCCCCGACAGGCAATCAGGGTATTCGAATTCGCCGAAGGTATTTATAAAATTGAAGACCTGCAGGTTGGCATGGTACTCCCCGGCATAGTGAACAACATTACTAAATTCGGTGCGTTTGTCGACCTTGGCATTAAGCAGGCGGGGCTAATCCATGTTTCTGAAATGGCCGGCCGCTTTATTTCCGACCCCAATGAAATAGTGAAGCTGCACCAACATATTAAAGTAATGGTGAAAGATGTTGATATTCACAGAAACAGGATACAACTGTCATTGAAACAAGTCCCCCAGGATTAAATGGGATCAGATGGGGAAATTATGGGGAAAGGACTTTTTCAAAAAGGCAAACACCCAAGTCTTAGTACTTCCTGATTTTAGATTCCTTATTTTAGATTTGTTTTCCTGCCTTTTTTAATCTAAAACATCCAATAAGAAATAAGCCTGACTTCCGCAGGCAGGAAATATCCAAATAAGGGGCAGATGCCAACTTTTAGGTTTTTTGTTCAGGTTGGCTAAAATTCACACTTAGGCCACAACTTTACATACATGACATGACGCTAATTGCTCCCTATCTCCGAATCATATAAATCCTCCTGGCTTTCGAACTCAGAGTCAAGGAAACTTTCTGTTTCTTCCAGTAGTTGTTCGATCAAATCTTCGTTTTGAGGGTCGTCATCAATCCAATGAATCTCCTGGTTGCTCCAGAAATCTTCAATGTCGCTCTCAACTATAAAACGCGGGGTTTCGGTATGAACCACAAAAATAGTATCAGGCGTTTCCTGTGAATTGTCGGCTAATAAAAACTTGGGTAACATGGCTATATCTTTAATTGTTTTGTATAGAAGTTGTTTAAATTTAAACAATTTCATAACAAAGGTAACTAAAAAACAATTTTTAGAAACCGGTGCAAAGTATTTTTCAGCTCCATCGAAAGTTTATTATGATCGTTAGAAAGGAAATGCTATTTTTAGAGCCCAATTAAAAAAAGGGTAGGATGAATCAACTAAATGGTATTTTATCGCTAATCGATGGGTACATTGGGGGCTCTCAATGGTTTGTTTTTTTATTGCTGGGTACGGGCCTGTTTTTTACTATATACCTGAAATTCCCACAATTCAGGTACCTGAAACATTCATTGCGGATTGTACGGGGGAAATTTGACAAGGAAGGCGATAAAGGCGATACATCCCACTTTCAGGCATTAACAACAGCCTTGTCGGGAACCGTTGGCACGGGGAATATTGCAGGCGTAGCACTGGCCATTCACCTCGGAGGGCCGGCTGCACTCTTTTGGATGCTTGTAACCGCTGCTTTGGGTATGACTACAAAATTTGTGGAGGTTACCCTGTCGCACAAATACCGCGAAATAGCTGAAGATGGTTCTATTGCAGGAGGGCCGATGTACTATATGAAAAACAGGCTGAATATGAAATGGCTGGCTGTAATTTTTGCCATTGCCACTATTTTTTCATCATTCGGGACAGGTAGCTTACCTCAAATAAACAGTATTTCCAACTCCATGTTCGAGACTTTTGGAATCGACCATAAACTCACCGGTGCTGTATTGGCAGTACTTTTAGGAGCAGTAATTATCGGCGGGATCAAACGGATTGCAAAAGTAACCTCGAGGCTGGTGCCAATAATGGCCGCAATATATTTTATCGGGGCAATCTCGGTTATTGCCTATAATTATGAGAATATCCTACCCTCGCTGGCTTCTATATTCGGGCATGTATTTACGGGTACTGCTGCTGTAGGGGGTTTCCTTGGAGGAAGCATTGCCTTTGCATTTAACAGGGGCGTAAACCGTGGGTTATTCTCTAATGAAGCGGGCCAGGGGTCTGCACCTATTGCACACGCTGCCGCACGCGCACACGAACCTGTTTCTGAAGGATTAGTGGCTTTGCTTGAACCATTTATCGATACCATTATCATTTGTTCACTCACAGGGCTGGTGCTTTTATCGTCTGGCGTTTGGAAAGAAAAACTGGAAAACCAGTTCCAAAATGCCGATATGGTGGTACTGGACAATACATATAATGAACAAAATAAACAGGATGCTACCCAATTGTACGATTTTCTCCGCAACAAAACCAAACTGGAGCTTTTTAATGGCGAACTTGTTGCCGACAATGGAGTAATCCGGAGCCAACCGACTATTATTAATGCCCGTTCGGTTGCCGAAGATGTAAAAGTATGGGCAGACGGCAAACCCTATTCCGGCCCACTTGAATTTAACAACGGCAAATTGGTTTCAACAGAAGGGATTACATTTACCGGGAAATCACTGTTGCATAGTGCCTCTCTTACGACTGTAGCCTTTACACGCGGCTGGTTTGGCAACTACGGCAGCTATATTGTATCTATTGGGTTACTGCTATTTGCTTTTTCTACTGCCATAAGCTGGTCATACTACGGCGACAGGGCCATTACTTTCCTGTTTGGAACTAAACACGTTATTTATTACCGTATTTTCTACGTTTTTGCTTTTTTCTTTGCAGCATTTGTCGATACTACATTAGTGTGGGCCTTTTCGGGAATCACTATCGCTTTAATGACAATCCCTAACTTATTGGGTATATTATCGCTTTCAAAAGAGATGAAAAGTGAAGTTAAACTTTTCTGGAAAGAGTATGCCACACGCTACCCCAATGAAAAAGTACCGAAAGATTGAAAATGATAAAAATAGCAAAGAATGTAGGTGTAAGGGAGAATTAAATTTTCCTTACAACTTTACTTTTTACGTATAATTAGCTTTGCATAATATTTATTTTAACACTACTTTAGCCGCGTGTGTTTAACAACATGTTTTTGAAGTTGAGAATAGAACTTGCAAACTCCACCAAAAGATTGAACAATTACTGATGTATTCATTACAAGAACAGGACAAATGAACTTTATTGATCAGTTCCTTTATTATTGTAAGTTTTTTTTTATATGAAACAGAAAATCTTTTTCATTGGCTTTATATTATTGGTAACTTCCGTTCTTGGCCAATCTAAAACAGACAGTTTAATTTTTAAACTAAGAGATGCAGAGAATGATAGTATCAAACTTGGGCTACTTACCGATATTGGGGATATTTACTATGATACAAACGCCGACTCGGCAATCTATTATTACGAACAGGCAATAACATTAGCTGAAAAATTAAACGACCGTACAACAATTGCCGAATGTTATATTAGCACAGGGCAATGTTTCGAGGAGAAGAACCTATATAAACAATCGTTAGATTTTTTTTTAAATGCCTTAACCCTATACCGTGAACTTGACGACAAAGAAGGATTATCCGTAGCGTACAATAATATAGGAGACAGTTATTCACAACTAAATTCCCTGGCTAAAGCTTTAGAGAATTATACCAGGGCTCTATCCCTTTACAGGGAACTTGACGACAAGGACAAAATTTCTACTGTTTTTATTGACATCGGCAATATCTATTACGCCAAAAAGATGTACTCAAAAGCTAAATCATATTATTCCGAGGCATTAAAAATTTGTGAGGAACTTAATGATGAAGCGGGTATATCCGTATGTAAGATTAATATTGGGAATGTACTCTCCGACCAGGGAAGCCTGGACGAAAGCATTGATTATTATAAAGAGGCATTAAAAACAGAGCAGCATCTCGGGTCAAAAGAAGGAATCGCATCTGTTTACAATAATATTGGCGACACCTACATTTTCAAGGGTGAATATTACAGGGCCATATATTACCTTTCCAAATCGCTGGGGATTGCTGAGGAGATTGGTGATTTAGATTTGATATCACTGGCATGCCTGAATATATCCACTGCCAAGATCAAACAAAAAAAATACAATGAAGCGATAACATTTGCCAACAGGAGTTTGAAACTGGCAAAACAAATCGGCAACCTGAATTACCAGGCTGAGAATTTTTCCAACCTGGCAACTGCTTACGAGAAATTGGAAAACTATTTAAAGGCGTATGAAAGCCACAAGATATTTGACCAATTGAACGATAGTATCCTTACGAAAGAAGAACAAAAGCGGTTTGAGCAACTGGATGCCCTTTACCAACTGGAAAAGAACCAACAGGAGATCAATACTCTTACCCAAGACAAAAAGTTTAAAGAAAAACAATTAGGCTACCAACGGTCTATAATATCAGGGTTGATCATTGGAGGTGTCATCTTTTTACTTTTATTCTTTTTACTTTTCCGGCAACAAAAAGCAAAAAGTAAGGCATTAAAAATATTATCTGCCCAAAAAGAAGAGATACAAAAAATGCATGACGAAATTGAAATTCAACGTGATTACCTTAATGAACTGAATGCCACTAAAGACAGATTTTTCTCCATAATGGCCCATGACCTGAAAAACCCCTTTAATTCAATTGCCGGGTTTAGTGACTTGATGATTGAAAACTTCGAGGATCTTAACGAAGAAGAAAACAGGAGGTTCTTAAGATTAATCAAAAATGCTTCATCTCAGGCGTTAAACCTCCTGCAAAACTTATTGCTTTGGGCCCGTTCACAAACCGGCAACCTTGAATTCCAGCCGACAGAAGTAAATATTAAAGAAAGGATAATTGATACAGTCTCATTAATAGAAATACAGGCAGCAAAAAAGAATATTAAAATTCAAACGGAATTTATCAATGAATGCTATATAAAGGTTGATGTAAATATGCTTGACACAATACTCCGTAACCTTTTATCGAATGCTGTAAAATACACTAACATAAACGGGGAGGTCACTGTTTCTGTTAATAGCCGGAATAACCATTGTGAAATCTCTGTAAAAGACAATGGTATTGGTATTTCAAAAAAAGATATTGACAAATTGTTTAACATAGAATCTAAATTTTCGTCAATGGGCACTGCAAATGAGCAAGGGTCGGGGTTAGGGCTGATCCTGTGTAAAGATTTTGTAACCAGGCACGGCGGGAAAATATATGCCACAGGAGAACCTGGCAAAGGGAGCGAATTTACATTCACCATACCGAAAGCATAAAACAGATTCTATTGGCAGGTGGTATGTATGTGTTAATCTGATTCAATATAGAAGTTGTTTAAAGTTAAAAATATGCCAGGAATATACCCTGAAAATTTTGAAATAAAAACAGGTTTCGATAAAATCCGGGAACTGCTGTTTATGAGGTGCTTAAGCCCACTGGGGAAAGAACACGCCGGGGGCATGCATTTTATGGTTGATTTCGAAAAATTGACACAGCTTCATGGCGAGGTGGACGAGTTTTGCAGGATTGTCCGTGAGTTCGACCAGTTCCCAACCAACCATTACTACGATGTACGCCCGGCTCTTCAACGAATAAAAACCGAAGGAAGGTTCCTGGAGGTAACTGAATTATTCGACCTGAAAAGGTCTCTGGAGTCAGTACGTGCAATTATCTCATTTTTCAACAAACAGGAAGAAAATATTTTCCCACTGTTAAAGAAAAAAACAGGATTGGTACAGGTATTCCCTTACATATACGACCGTATAGATTCGATTATCAACAAAAACGGGCAGGTCAGGGACAATGCCTCCCCTGAACTGGCAAGTATCCGGAAAAATATTTTGCTGCGGCAATCAAGCATGTCAAAACGGCTGCATTCAATTTTAAAACAAGCACAAGCAGATGGGCTGGTAGAAGAAGGGGCTTCTGTTT
>JAADGO010000015.1 GCA_013152355.1 Chlorobiota bacterium | reverse complement strand
CCAAAACTTCATTCAAGGCAAAAAAGACATCCTGATGCCCGCACCCCTGGCAAAGTGAAGGAGGGCGGTTGACTAAAATACCGGGGGCAGGGTAACCCTCAGAATTCTTTTTTGCCAATGCTTTTGCCAGATGGCCGGGATTCAGTTCTCCTGTACGGGGAATCGTTCCATCCAAACGGCCTTTGATTTTCACCCCTTTCCCAAAAAAATCTTTCAATGTTTCCTCAACCAACGGGTAACCCTCTTCCAAAACAAGTATTTCATCGCATTCACCCTCCATTCTCCGGATCATCCTTTCGGGCAAGGGGTATTGTGATAATTTAATTACCGGGTAAGGGCATTTATCATGGATATAATTTTCATTCAGGTAATTATAGGCAATACCGCAACAAATAATACCCAAACTTTTGTCTTCTCCGTCAATATATACATTGTATTTTGATATTTCGGAGAGCTTGGTTAGCTCGCCCTGTTTTTCCAGCAACGATGCATAATACTTCCTGGCAAAAACCGGGAGCAACATAAACTGTTTTAAATTTTGCGGGAGTTTCAAAGGGTTTTCAGCTATAGGAGGCATTAATTCAATATCAGCCCTGGAGTGCGACAGCCGGGTGGTAATCCTTACCATCACCATCACGGGCAACCCTGTTTCCTCTGAGAGCTGTAGCCCTTCGCGGGCCATTTGATAAGCCTCCTGCTGGTTTGAGGGTTCCAGTACCGGAATCATAGCAAACTTCCCGTAAAACCTTGAGTCCTGTTCATTTTGTGATGAGTGCATTGAAGGGTCATCGGCTACAACCAGTATCAATCCACCGTTTATGCCGGTTATTGCCGAATTAATAAAAGCATCGGCAGCAACATTCAGCCCCACATGCTTCATGCAGGCTATGGCACGTTTACCGGCATAAGACATCCCCAATGCCGCTTCGTAAGCAGTTTTTTCGTTAGCAGACCACCTGGTGTGGATATTGCGCTCTTTAGCTAATGTACTTAATTGTATGTACTCTGTTATTTCTGTGGAGGGGGTTCCGGGGTAAGCATAAACACCTGAGATTCCTCCATCGACAGCACCCTGCCCAATTGCCTCGGCCCCCAACAATAAAAACTTCTGCATATTAGCTTTTTATTAGCTAAATTTACAGGTATTTATAGCAGCAAACAATGAGGACTGTCAGCTATAAACAGTTATTACGATTCTCCGCTTCCCTCCGAAATCCCTGAATTCACAAAAATAGACCCCCTGCCATGTCCCCAGGTTCAACCGATGATTGGTAACAGGAATTGTAACAGATTGCCCTATCACCGAAGATTTCAGGTGTGCAGGCATATCATCGCCCCCTTCTAGGGTATGAATATAAACCGGGTCGCCATCAGGAATCATTTTATTGAGAAAACCTTCAAAGTCAACCCTTACCGAAGGATCGGCATTTTCGTTTAACGTAATGCCTGCCGAAGTATGCTTAACAAATATATGTACCACCCCCTGTTTAGGTAAAGATGGCAGATTCCCCTCTATGAGGGATGTTATCAGATGGTAGCCCCTCCTGAAATTGGGAAGTATTATTTCAACCTGTTGTATCATTGCCTGCCGGATTATTGATTCCTGATTCTTCAGGATACAAATTTACAATAAATGAACGTCCATCCTGCAAAAATCATTATCAGTTTGCAAACGGATAAATTTATTTGTATTTTAGCTTCAATCAACTGAATACCAACAAGAAGTGAGTAGTTAAATTGCTTCCAAACAAAAAATCCGCACTATGGAAGAAAGAAAATGCCTGGAATGTGGCGAACTGCTAAAAGGCAGGTCTGACAAAAAATTCTGCTCCGACCAATGCCGGAGTTCGTACTACAACCAGCAATTTACAACCGAAAATAACTTTATAAGGCAGGTCAACAATATCCTGAAAAAGAATTGGAAGATACTGAATGAACTCAACCCCGGCGATAAAACTACTACCAATAAAACCAGGCTGGTAAAACGGGGGTTTAATTTAAACTATTACACCAACACCTACACCACCCGCAATGGTAGGATATATTATTTTTGCTACAACCTGGGCTACTCCGAGATAGGAGAAAACAAGCTGGTACTGGTGCGGAAAGAGGAGTATGTGGATTAAAGCCTTAAATAGCTACTAATCTAACCATGTTTCTTTATAGTATTGCATATATGCTTTCAATTTTTTAAGGTAGCCCTCCATATCCAACAATTGTTCATCAAAAATAAGGTAAGACATATCGGGTTTACGGTTGGCAAAATGCCGTGCCCTGTCTTGCCGGTGAAAATATTTTTTATCTTTTGTCGACATCCCTTTTGGCAGCCTTGTTTCTTCCCAGGTTTTAACAATATCGTTGTAAACGCGCTCCCTTCTCTGAAGGCTGGCTTCTATTAATTCCCGGGCTTTAGCCAATTGGTTATAAGCCTCATGCTTGTCAATATATGTCAACCTGTGTGCCTTTGTGATAATCCGTTCCAAATCTGAAAGGTCGAGGTAGGTGTTACAGGTATGTTGAATTAATTCTGCCACCGACTCATACAAATCAAAATCATACAAATTCCTATCTACCAGTTTTTTATTATTTACAATTATTTGCATTGCCCTTTTCATTTTAGCAAGTTCTTTTTTTGACCTGCTAACCATTTCTTTGTATTCAGTATTCCAATAAGGGTCATATTCCATATTGTCATTCCTGGGCAGGTCGGGCAAATGTGTTTTGCCAATTTCGCCATGATGCCAGACATTGCGTTCAAATGTCCCTGCAAAATAGTAAGCCCCTTCGTTCAACAAGCTATATAATTCTTTCATGTCCATAACAGAACCACCGTAATAACTTTTAAAGAAAGATTCCTCAAATTCCGGCAACGTTGGTTTATTACCACTCCACGAATACTCAGCCGAGGTAACAAAACTAAGCATCCACATCTGGTTGTGCAGGCCTGAGTCGTCCCAGGATGTATTTATCATCCCGTCAAAAGCACCGGACAAAGCGGTAGTAGTTAAGAAATTGTATGAGTTCTCCATGCTCCCCAAAGTTTTATGCCCACCTCTTTTCCTGTAATGATAAGGGAGGAACAGTGGTTCTATCCCGGGGTTTGGGTCATAAGCATACACTTCGTAGCCCAGCTGCCTGGCTTCTTTGGTGTATTTAAAATCAGGCGTGTTGTATGAATAGCTTTCTGTTAAAACCAATCCTTTGACAGGGGTGATGTTTTTTGCCGGCGAACTACTTTTGACCCACCCCATTGGCCGTTCCCAAACCATTACTTTCCTACCAAGCTTTTGAAGATGCTCGGCGGCTTTATTCACAAAAAGTTGGTAAAGCCCACTTTTCCCGATTTCTTTTGCCTTAGCCTGGCATTGTTCACAAGCTGCTAACTCGTAAGTCTCGTCCGAGCCAATATGTATATAACCAGAGCCTGGCGTTGCCTCAATTGCCTCTTCCCATAGGTCGAAAAGCAAATCGTAGGTTTCTTCTTTAAGCGGGCAGAATTCCCAGTTCGAACTTTCAATCTCTCTCAAATGCGCATACTGTGGCCATTTTAAGATAAAACTCACATGCCCAAGCCCCTGCACAAGAGGAATTAACTCAACATGGTATTTCCTGGCGAACCTCGTCATCTCCTGCATCTCTTCAATAGTAAATGCACCGGGAGCCCCAATTTCAGGATGGCTTTTATATGCTAACTTATCTTCCCACTCCCACACCAACTGGTTAATTTTATACTTTGCAAGGTCTTTTATAAAACTTTCAACGTATGCCATTTTATCCTGATGGTGTTTTGTATCGTAGTGGGCAGCACGTTTTTTTATATCGGGCCAATCGGTTATTTCCATACCAATAACGTATGCCCCTTCCCTACCCTCCAGCACAATTTGTAAAAGTGTTTGAACGCCATAAAACAGCCCGGCTTCCCCTTTGGCTTTAATTACCAACTCATTCCCCCCGGTGGAAATATGGTATCCCTCTAAACCAATAATTTCTCCGCTAACTTTATTGCGGGTTAAAACAATATTTTTTTTACCTTTTTCGGTTCCGATCCTGGCATTAACCCCCCACTCTTTTTTCAGGGTACCTGCCAGCTCACCGGCAGCAAACTTGTCAGCCTCAGAATGGTTTTTGTCCAATAAAATGGTAACATTATTGGGAATAATAAAATTATCGCCTCCTAATATTACCTGCTGAGGGTAAGGTATAACATGAATACCAAGATTTGACAGATCGCTGGCACTGACCACCACCGATGATAATAAAATTGACAAAAACGCAATCGGAACAACTTTTTTCAGTATTCGTTGCACCCCGGCATTTAAAAATAAAGACTTATTCATTGTTATTTGATTTTATAGTTTAGTTTATAAAAGAAATAGCTACTGATAACCAGAGCTTTATAGAGTACTATAAGGCCTTACTCTTTTTCTGTTAATATTTTTATAACTGGCAGGGCTATAACCTGACTGTATATTACTTCTCAGCCAGGGCAGATGCCCTGGAGTATATCCCTGCAACTACCCTGATGTAGCTGTGTACCAGGTCGGCCGGGTCTACAGAAACTACACCATCGCAAACCTGGTAAAACTGTATGGGCATAAACTGGCTTAACAATGACAATGGGATACTGTTTTTACGTAAATTCCCGTAAAGTTTATTTTTTGCCGAATTCAGCTCATCAAATGGCCAGTAATACCTTGAACGGTCGGAAAAGCTATATTTCCGCTTAAAAAACCGTTGTTGTTCATTACCCTGGTAATACTTTTCCCAGTATTTAGGCTCACCTACCATTACTTTTTCCAACGTATCTTTTAGTTTTGATAAATCAGGATGCCCTTCCCCAAGAATCTCCACCTCCATTGCCTCAAGGGAAAAAAGGGCTTCCCTGTATGCAAAAGTCAGCCATGGCCCGACTTTCAATATACAGAAATGGTCTTCGACAAGTGCTTTTAATCCAGACTCTGCCTGGTAATCAGTCGAATGGGCTTCAAACACCAGGTTGTCGTAACCGGTAATTAACCTGCTTAAGCCTTTGGCTTTCTCCCGCTGGTAATTGAATACCCGGTCATCGCCAAATTCCACGCCCGGCTGGACTACGACCCCGGTTACACGGCTCCAGGCATCAGAAAGCCCCTCCTTCAAAAAATGTTCTTTTGTAACAGTGATGGTACTGGCAGCATCTTCCGGGGCTGTCGGGCACACTTCGCCCTCTTCTTCCTGTGCCCCCCCGGGTATTGGCACTTCAGTCCCTATTATATAAACAGGCTCAGGCGACCCCTGGCAGTACTTCCTCCAGGTTTCTTCAGCAACCTTGCAAAGTTCAACAGTCCTTGCCGCAACAACCTCGTTGGGCAGAGGCTTCGTCCTGTCTCCAACATCATCTGCACAAAACATACTTGTGTCGAGGTGTATCTTTTGGTAACCGGCTTTTACATATTCTTCAACGAGTACCTTTGAATTCCGCATTGCATCGGCAGCAGATAACTTTTGCCATACATTCGGCCCGAGGTGGTCACCTCCAAGCAATATCTTTTCTTTTGGGAAACCACACTTATCTGCCAATGAATGTACATATAAAACAAACCCTGCAGGTTTCATCCCTGTATACCCTCCAAACTGGTCGACCTGATTAGAAGTCGATTCGATCAACAGTATTGACCCATCATCGTTTGCCTGTTTGAAACATGCTTCCAGTACATCAGCATTGGCAGAACAAACCGAATACACTCCTTTTGCGGCACCCTCCCGGTTGGCAGCCATTATATCAAGAAAAATATCTCGGGCACACTTACTCATCTTATGCAAATAATGAAATCAGGCAAAAGTACTTTCATATATCTTTACCCCCTGGACAACCCTTGAGATTGAACCACTGTTTGACGGTGAATCAGGAGAAAGCCCTAAGCTCAATGATTTATAAAACCCTATAATCTGAGCCGGAAGGACATAAATAACAGGCAAGAACTCATCCGGAACCCCTTCTGCGCTATCAGGGCAGTTAACTGCCAGGTCGACACCTAACCCTTTAGCATCTATATTCGCCCCAATGGCAATAAACTTAAACCCTATTCCCGTTTCACGCACCGATTTGATTAAATCCAATTCATATTTCCTCACAAAGGGATTGTTGGACATAAGGTAAACAACAACAGTAGAATCATTTACCACAGCCCTTGGCCCGTGCCTGAATCCAAGGAAAGAATCGTACTTACAAACAACCCTGCCATCTGTTAGCTCCTGGACTTTTAAATGTGATTCATGCGCAGCACCCATAAGAGGGCCCGAACCTAAAAACACCATTCTTTCAATATTTGTTTTAGCAAGGTCATTAAGGTCAGGAAGGTATTTGTCGATTATATAATTCCCATAACCGGCAAGTTTACTTACCAGTGGCTGCATTGAATCAACATTATTGATATTCAACACGAGCAAACCAGCCAATAGCATAGAAGTATAAGAACTGGTCATAGCCAGCGACCGGTCGTTGGTTTCTTCAGGCAACAAAAATACATACGAATTACTACTGCCGGCTTTTGCTGCAAGTTCACCGTCTTTATTACATGTAATATTTAAGATATAGAGCTTATCGCAATGTTTTTTTGCTAATTCAACAGTAGCCAGGCTTTCAGGGCTATCGCCGGAGCGGGCAAAAGAAATCAGCAGAGTTGGCCTTGAACGTATAAAATAGTCGCCGGGGTGGGTAATTATATCGGTAGTTGCAATTGCCCTTGAAGTTATTCCCCATTTCCTCTGGTATGCACCAACCAGTGCTTCTCCGATAAATGCCGATGTACCGGCACCGGTTAAAATAACATAGGGGTTTTCATCTTGTAAAAAGTTGCCTATAAACTCAGCAATCTGATCCTTTTCTTTAAATAACCTGTTATAAGTTTCTACCCACATTTCAGGCTGACTACTTATCTCTTTCGCAGTGTGCAAGCCTCCATTCAGCTTTAAGTCCTCAATCTTGTATTTTAAATAACTCATTTTTTTTCGTAATATCTTTATATTTCAATGCAAATGTATCAAATTTCACTTTCTTTCCAAAATACAATTATAAAGTTTCGCAAAGTTCTTTTGCTGTTTCTTACAGTAAAACGCAAAGAGCCAATTATAGCAATCTGAATGTATAAAAAGAAGAAATAAAATGGCGTATCTCTTGAGATAATTATTGTATTCTGAGAAATAAAAATATCGCCAAAAGAAACATTTCTGATTTTGCAGAGTTTTCTTGCAGAGACTAATTAGCTTTGACAAAGATTTCATTTTTACATTGCAAGATTTTACCATCATTTGAAAGTCCAACCACCTCAACTATAAATTCACCTTCAACATCGCTGGTATAAAACTCAACAGTAGTTTCTCCTTTATCATTTAACTTTACATTGGGATTCCAACAAATCAGATACCTCAAGTCGGGGATCCTGGTTTGTGATTCAATCTTAGAATAATCAGGAGCTGTATATTCTACTTCAGCAGGGGCTCCCAAAGGGTACATCACACGTGCCATGCAAGGCAAAATCTTCACCGAGTTAAAATCCCCTTTTTTAGTATGTATATCAACGATTCCCCCAAATGTAAAATCCCTGTAATAATAGGTGTCGGCGATTACTGCTATTTGCCTGACCTCTTCAACTGGAATATTGGCTATTTCATCGTAATTTGAATAGAGCACCCCATCAATAAAAACGCCTGGAGCATCTTCAAAAGGCAAAAATGTTAATGGATTTATTACAGAAATATCATATTTCCCTTTCCGCTGAACAAACTTTACTGAAGGAATCAATTCCCAGAAATATTCCGTTATTGAATCAAGTGTAATATATTCACTCATTTCAATAACCTGATGTGGTTTGGCATAAAACAGCCAGTTGCTGTTTTTGGATAATCCGGATGGCTCACTCTTTTTATAGTACTGTTGTTTGAATTTTTTCTGCAACTGGAAATGAGAATACTTTTCTTTCAGGAAAGAGACTGCATCATTGTCAAATTTCAACATGGCTTTAGATGGAGGCTTCCTGAAACCATTCCAGAATGACTCTTCCAATTTCAACTTCAGATTGGGATGAGGCAATGTGAATACAACATCTTTTTTACCTTTATTTGGTTTTAAGAGGAAGTTAAAATCGCCATTTTTATCTGTTTTTGCGCTGTTTACATCTGTACCCTGCCCAGGATACGACAATACAACCTGCTCTCCGGCTATAGGCTTGCCTGAAGCATCGGTAACATTCCCCGTTAGCCTAATGCCATTGTAATCAGGCAGGTAAGCCAGGCTATCTGGTTGCGCTAAAGCATGTCCTGATATGAAGAATTTACCGCCTGTATGCAACAACGGCTCCTTTCTGTAAACTGATATGGAAAAATTGCCGCATGGAACCTGCCCGGGTATTTTCCCGGTTTCAATCTTTACCGTCACTTTTTCACGGGTTGCATACCTCCCCTTTAGAGGTGTTACTTTCAACTCTTGCACGATCTTCTTGGAACAGCTTTCATCACTATTTGCAACTTCTGTATCTCCTCTTTCATCTTCCAGGTAGTCGAATTCTTCATTTGGGTTTATAATCGTAATGCTTGTTTTGAAAAAAGACTCTTCCCCAAAATTCTTCATCCAATTTGTGTAAGACATAATATAATATACACCTGTCTGAATGTTTTCTGGAATAATAAACTCACCTTTCCCTTCTCCACATTCAAGTAAGATTTTTTCACGTAAGAGTGAAGCATTATCACTATTCACCAGCTCAATGTATGCCATCCGGCTTAATTCAACTTTGGGGTAAAGCGGAGAAGTACAGTAAATTTTAAACCAGGCCACCTCGCCAGGGAATACACATTTTTGAGAAATATGGACTGTTAATTTTTCGGCAGGAAAGTTT
>JAADGO010000144.1 GCA_013152355.1 Chlorobiota bacterium | reverse complement strand
CTTAGCGCGTAATTGCAATACCTCGTACTTTCTTGTGTAAATGCACAGAGTTTATTTATTTGCGTCTTAGCGCCTCTGCGGTGACTTTTTTTTTGTCCATTACGCCGAAAATAATGATGTCACAGAATTGGCAATTAACGATATAAACGGTTTAAGAATAGAAGAAAAGATCAGGAATAAGAAATCAGCCTGCCTGCCGCTTTTAGGGAATGTAAAATGGGAAAGTAACAAAACTTGACCGTAAGGTTATGCCTGACATGACACTACCTGCCTTGAAGCTCATTGCGGAATGAGCTTCTGACACACCTGAATCCGATAAATGACTTTGCGCTGTCCTGGTATTCGAAACTCCGTGTTGAGGTGCGTATAAAATAGGCCATATCTTTCCATGACCCGCCGCGTATAACTTTCCTTTTAAGCACAGGAGGGTCGTTGGGGAGTGCATTGTATGAGATTTCAGGATTTATGTCATCCATTATGTCGTAGGCTGCCTCATAAAATGCGGTGCTGGTCCATTCTGCTACATTCCCGGCCATATCGTATAAGCCATAGGAATTGGGGTCGAAAGAGCCGGTTTTCATGGTTGTTACATTTGTGGGGCTGTCAGCCACGTAGTTCCCATGAAGGGGCTTGAAATTGGCTACAAAGCAACCTTGTTGGTTCCTGGTGTAATAACTACCCCAGGGGTAAAGGCAATTTTGCAAACCTCCTCTGGCAGCCATTTCCCATTCACTCTCTGTTGGTAATCTGTAATCATGCGGTGGGGCTTCATTAATTCTGGAACTGCTGTACACATACATTTTGGTGCGCCAGTTACAAAAAGCTTTTGCCTGCTTCCAGGTAACACCAACAACCGGATAATCATCGAATGATACGTGCGAGAAATATTTCAGGGTTAATGGTTCATTGTAAGAGTAGGTGTAGTCTCTAATCCATGTAAGGGTGTCGGGATATACCGGCGTGCTTTCATGCATTAAAAACGACCGGCGGTTCTCGATAGGCCCTTCTACCCCTTTGTTTGTAACAATGGTGCCATTATAGCTTTGTGTTTCATAATTGTAGCTATTGCCCCTTTTTGCAGCCTGGGCATAATCAAGCCAATAGTAATCGTAAACCAGTTTTCGTGTGTCTATTTCCTTGGAGAAGGCAAACCTTTCTTCTTCAGGAATATACATCTCTTCTAATGCTGCCTGGTATTCCGGATCCTGCCATTCTATTCTTTCATCCCAATTTATTTTAGCCTCATCCAGAGGGACTCCTCGAATGTCTTCAGTAATTAAAAAATCGGCATATATTTCGCCCAGCAACTTCCTGGCAATCGAATCCCTCACCCAATAAACAAACTGCCGGTATTCATCATTTGTTATTTCGGTATCATCCATCCAAAAAGCATCTACGGAAATAGTCCTTACTGTATTGTTGCTCCCTTCGATTATATCATCTGAAGTGCCTAGCCGGAAGCTGCCTCTGTCGACATAAGCCATGCCAAATGGTATTGGCTCGTACCATTTGCCGCGTGAATCGGGGGCACCCGGTATGTAAACGGTTGGCCTGTTACACGAAAACAGCAAAGTCGTTGCTATTATTAATATGAAGAAAATACGTTTGTCCATTCTAAAATTGGTACTGGCTTGCACGGACACTTTTACTCCAACCCGGATTATTGATAATATTGCTTCATAAATAATAAAAGCTTTATGAACAACTACATAAGGCATTCACCAATGTCCGTAGCCTCATTAGTATTCCCACAGGTCTTGTTCAAAATTAAATATTTTGTTCTCAATTCTTTTTGATTCAAGCATAGCCTGTTTGCCCTGTAAATATTGAAAAATACCACGACTATCGAACCTGTTTGACTCTTTTACGATATAACTGTTAAAATATCTTTTTATGAAAAGATCATCGAACGACATTTTCCTTGCATCGTTATGCGGATTGAAAACTTCATTTGTAGTCAACAGTTCACGAACCTCGGGGTAATACACCCAAAATACCTGGCGTCGTTGTATCTGCCCGGATGGGTCATCTTCGCGTACAAAGAGTTGTATTGGGCATATCCCGATTATCCTGACGTTCAATGTTGAATTATTCTTATTGAAATACCATTCTTCTTTCAGCATATACTGTTTTACCTCATTAGTCCTGATCTCCCCGGGCATAGTCCGTTCAACCATTTCCCCGGTATCAAAATCCTGTACCTGGACGGTTTGGTCCTTTGCACCAAAGCGTTCCTTTACTTCCGAATAAGTTATTGGCAGCTTAAAGTCGTCATCGTTGCGGGCATCGTAAGCCGTAATCTGTCCACTTTCAATTCCCTGTAACAAAAGCGATATAAGGTTTATCCTTCCATCCATCTCTTTAGTAGGGAAATACAAAGGTTGGTTTATTTTTTCCCTGACATCAATAATCCTCCATATCTTTTTGGACCAAAAAACATCAGCTTCCCTGACACTCGGAAGGGCCAGGGGTTTTCGCTGAAAAATATCCTGCCTCTGATAGGCGCCATTAATAATCTGTGCCTGTAAACTTTTTCCTGCTGATCCTGCAACCAGGGCAATAACTCCGATTATTACTAGTAAATTTTTCATCGTTTAACGTATTTTAAAGCTAACAGGGGTAAGAGAGCGCGTTGTGCCATCATCCCCTTTAGCCACAATATTATCAATATAAACTATCGTATTTATTGTCAGTCTTTTAAATTGCTCTTTTTGTGCAGGTGTGAAACGGTTCGACCTTGACTTCCATGTACTCACAAATCCGCCTGCACCGGTAATAGAAATGTCGAACTGTGTTATTGTAAAATTCAGGTCAAAGAGGAAATCTTCAAGCACAGCAAGTACCCCATCTTGAATTAAGAGCTCCTCTTTACGAATGTTCCCCCCTGTTTTTCCGGCAATTTGTGCTACCGGGTCGGGAACCTGCTTTACCCTCCATTGTGTAGTGCCCATCAATCGTTCGGTCCCGGCAATAGTAGCATAAACCGATATTGTTGTTTTACGGCCCAATTCATCAAGGCTGGTTGGGCGTACGAGGAATTCTTTGCCGGAAGCCCTGATTGTGCCATTCGACATTTCTACCCTGAGGTTCTCTTTAGGTACCCCCGGTACAGCCACATCAACAGGGTTGTCAAGTCCTTTATAAAAAACATTCATTTTGGTTGCCGATACTGTAACGCTTGGAGGTGTGACCTGGTATTCCTGCTCAAACGGGTAATTCTGGTAAATCCCTGCCGGGGTTTTATATTTTATCAGCCCTCCCCATTTAAATGTACCCGGGGAATTTGTATTGCCTCTGTATATTGCTTTACCATCTACAATCTCGACCAATTTGTTGTTGATATAAACCTGCGGGTATTGAGTGGTATCAATTGCGGCAAGGAATATCTCAGCAGTATACTCGTCTCCTTGTAAAACGACATTTGAATTGGCAATCACCTGTGCCCTTAGTGCATTAAATTTAAACGACCCTGCATCAATCTGGGCATAGAGGTAATTGATCATGTGTGATTCAGCATTTTTGATGTCGATCTGTACTTTTGATAAAAGCGTTAAGACCGCTATCAATGGTTTATTTTCGAAATTCTGGACTTCCCAGGTCTTCCTTTCGCCTCCATCGCGTAATTTTGCAGGAGGGTCAGAGGTGTTTAGTTCCTGTAAAATAGCTTTCCTTAGGTCAACGTCATCCTCATTAATAAGGCTGATAATTGAATTCTTATATTCTTCAATATCTTTTTTCAGATAATATCCTTTTTTTTGCGTGATCATCATTTCTGATGGAGTATTCAGGTCATCTTCTTTTTGTATTTTTATGGTATCTCCTGTTTGTTCATTGATAAAGAAAGGGTCATCAGCGCGTAAACGGTATTCGGGAGTGACCAGCCTCCCTCCTGATGTCATTACTATATCCTCTTTTAATTGCCATATCTTGGTAATTAATGAATCTGTTTTTGCTTTAACCAGGTCTGCTTTTTGCTTCCATTCCTGCACTTTTGCCGGATTTTCAGCATAGGCCTGCTCAAAGGAACTGTATACCTGAGAGTTTTTCATGTTCACCGTCTTGATGGTCTGCGTCAGGCTGGAATCAACCACCCTGAATGCTTCAAGTACCTCGGCCGCTACGTTTAATGCTAACATAGCCGTCAGGACGATGTACATCATATTTATCATTTTCTGCCGCGCAGTTTCCGGGCAATTCTTTACACCCATATCAGAGCTTCTTCTTAACCGTTATTTTTTGTAATTCATGGCTCCCAACATCCCTCCATAGATCGTATTGAGTGCTTCCAGGTGTTTATTTAGTTGTTCGGCATTCTCTTTGTACTTTTTAATCTCTTCTGCGGAAGCACTCAGTACCTGGTTAATCTGGCTCAGTCCGGAGCTAAATTTTTGTACTGCCTGGAATTGCTCTTCCGTGCCTTTTAATTGTGTTTCGAAAGTATTATTAAAGGCTGCAATATTTTTATTGAGCTGCTCCAGGTTCGATGAATATTCTTTCGAATTCAACCCCACCTTCTGTAAATCAGATGTTATATAATTTGAAACCTCCTGGTACGACTTTGAAAGCAACTCACCTGATTCTGCAAGTTTTTCTGAGAATTCAGCTCCCGTTTTATGCAAACCTGAAACAAGCTCCTGCCCTGACTCGGAAAGGAGTTGTGCTGTGTTTACGTATGAGTTTGCTAACTGGTCAACTGATGAATTAATTGAATTATTTGCATTCATATTAGTCTCGGCAAACGTACTCATTGCCTCTGATGCAGAGCTTAAATTTTTTACATACAGCTCGGTTGCCAGGGTAGCTGTTGAGATATCGCTGATACCCCTTGCCGTATTACTCAAATCGTTTAACCCTTTGCTTACTTTGGAAATAAGTTCCGGTGTAATGTCAGAACTACTTAATAATTCGTTCAATATATTTGAGTCGTCACTTTGATTTAAGTCATCAAAATCGATTATTTCATAATCTTCCCTTAGCTCGGGGTACACCTTCCCCCAATCGGGCATCTCAAGAGGTGGTTCAAATGCGGAAAGAAAGAAAATAAAGGACTCGGTTAATAGCCCGACTGCCAAAATATATCCTGAATAGGGCAGGTGTTCCAGTTTGAACAAGGCGCCAATCATTACGATAGATGCACCCCAGCCATACACATAGCCCATAAATACTTTCCAGCGTTTTGTTCGTATTATTTCTCCAAAATTCATTTTACAACGATCAATTAGTTTTCTTAAAATTCATTTCCGAAAGAGGACCTTACACAACGAAACCCAATATATGATTTTGTTTCATCCTGGTACTCGTAGCTTCTTGTTGAAACCTGAAGGTAGTAACTAATATCCTTCCAGGAACCACCCCTGACCACTTTCCGCTTCATTGCCGGGGGATCATCGGGTAGGGCATTATATTCAAACGAGGGGTTAAAATCGTTGTAATAGTTGTACGCCGATTCATCATACGCATCATTTGTCCATTCGGCTACGTTCCCAGCCATATCATATAATCCGAATTCATTGGCATCGTAACTACCCACTTTCATTGTGACAATACCTCCGTCTTCTACGTAGTTCCCCCTAAGTGGTTTAAAGTTGGCAAGGAATACTCCTTCATCGTCCCGGGTGTAATAGCCGCCCCAGGGGTACATTGATAAGCTTTTTCCGCCTCTTGAGGCATATTCCCATTCAGTTTCTGATGGCAGGCGGTATATCTGAAGGGATGGCTCCCCTCTGCTTTCGAGGTACTCTGTTTGTATTTTTGTCCTCCAGTTACAAAAGGCTTTTGCCTGTTTCCAGTTAATGCCGACAACCGGGTACTCGTCAAATCCGGGATGGGAGAAATACCGGATAGCCCATGGCTCATTATACGAATAGGTGAAGTCCCTAATCCAGCAAAGGGTGTCAGGATATACATTTACACGGTCTCTGAGAATGAAGGAAGACCTGTTTTCAATGGGTATTTCATTCCCCTGTGAATCGTGGACAGTCCCTTCGTATTGTTGTGTCTCGTAATTATACATGTTTGAACGTTTGGCAGCTTGTTTGTAGTCGATCCACCAGTAGTCGTAAAATAATTTTCTGGCATCAATTTCCCTCCTCCCAAAAATACGTTCATTCTCAGGAACATATAAATCTTCTAATGCCATTTGGTAATCCGGGTCATCCCATTCAATCCGTTCATCCCAATTAATTTCGGGAGGGTCGATAGGATTACCATCCCGGTCTTCGGTGATGAGGAAATCGGGGAATTGTTCTCCTAATAGTTCCCTTGCTAACTTATCGCGGGTCCAATAAACAAATTGCCTGTATTCATTATTGGTAATTTCAGTATCATCCATCCAGAAGGCATCAACTGATACAGTTTTGGAAGGAGTGGCTGTCCAGCTCGGATCCTGGTCGCTGGGCCCAAGATTAAAACTACCTCTGTGGACAAATACCATCCCGTATGGCGATGATTCCGTCCACTTCCCACGTCGTTGTACACCGGTTAGTTCCCCGTTGCCCGAAGAAGATGACCGATTACAACTGGTAATCCCAAATCCACTCCAAAGAATTATTCCAATTAAAAGAAATTTTTTCATAGCTCTGCATTAATAGGCTTTATTCCTTATAAATATCTTATGCTTTTATACTTGCGGGTACGGTTCTTTTCAAGGCTAATCGAGTAGCTTAAAAAGAACTCATGCGACCCATATCCATACCTTCCAAGTGCCGATGTGGTTAAGTCGAATGAATAGCCGACTTTCAATCCATTAATCATTTCTGCACCCATCAGCAAGGAGACTGCATCCTGAAAACGATACGACAAGCCTCCCCAAAATCGTTCATTATATACTACGTTTATGTTTAAATCCATTTGCCAGCTAGCCACGTCCGATTTAAATAAAAACGATGGTCGTAATTCAAATAACGGGTCGGGTAATTTAATATTGTATCCCCCCATCAAATAATAATGCCTTGACAAATACGTACTTGCAAGGTCGGAAAACTCAATTGAAGCCTGGTTTAAGTGTGTTACAGATGCCCCTAAAAAATAATTACTGGCCTTCAGGTATAACCCAAAGCCAATATCAAATGCCATCTGGCTTACCTCTTGGTCCGGGATACCTGCATCTCCTGTACCACCGCCTTGCGAGCTTCCCGAACTCCCGGCGGTTCCGGAAAGTATGTCATCCGGCGTTACCCATCCTTCGGTTGCATTAATGCTTTTGTTAAAAAAGCCTGCCGATAAGCCAATTCCAAGGGTTCCGATACTTATAGGCATCTTGTAAGCATATGCTAAATTTACTAAAATATTCTTTTCAAATCCCAATTCATCACTAATTATATTCAAACCCACTCCGCCGGGCAGCCCAAATAAATCTTTTGCAGCTTCAAGGCTAAACACCAATGTTTTGGGGGCTCCTTTAAAACCTACCCACTGGTAACGGTTCAAAATTAAACCGCTTAAAGCATTTTCACTTCCTGCATATCCCGGGTTTACTCCTAACTTATAGTGCATATAATTTGTAAACTGCGGATCTTGCTGCCCAACAGCTGCTAAATTAACTATTATTATAAAAAATAAAAAAGAAAAAAACTTTTTCATACTATATGTTCTGCCCCGGCTTTTCTATCTTCCAACACTTGTTAAAGAAATGAAAAAAACTGTTCTGAAACAAGCTTGTTGTTACTTTGATATGCAAAGAACGTTGTTAATATCTTATTATTTTGAGATTTTATCAATTTTTCTGATAAACTGCAGCCATTTCTCAGGGATTTCTTTTTTAGATGCTGCCAAATAGTCGTTCTTAGTGCATGAAACAGCAATTCGTTTATTCCCTACAGTGTCGATTTCAAACCACCACCGCTCTGTAAGCGGGTTCTGAATGAACCTAAGAGGTGTTGGCAATTCCTCCATTTCAACATTATATTGTGTATAATTATAAGTGCCCCCCCCCGGAATATCGTTTTTCCGGTTGGTATACCCTTCTAAAAAGTACCATATAATCTGAGCTGCCAGTTTGCATGTCTGGTTATTTTGATCGTATGAGGGGTTTACTTCGAAAAGGGCAAATACACTTAATTTATCGCTTAACCCGGCATAACGGGCAACCTGGCAGGCTTCTTCGCTGTATAGCCCATTAGGCGAACAGTTATAATAACCGGGGGCATCGTTTTGCCGTACAGCCCCAATATCGAAACTTAAAAAATCTGTGTCGCGAAGGAGAGGCTCAATTTGTGCCAGGTCGTTGCGTAAGGCCCCTAACCTGATGGCATTGTATAGTAACCCTTTAACTTTTGAAAGTGTTTCCTGAGAAACAAAATAGTGCTGGAACCCTATAAAATTAATATGGAAAACGCCGGGGTTTTCTTTTAATACCCTTGAGATATAATTTGTTGAATCGTAGGGTTGTGCATTTGTTTTTAAATCAATTGCCTGGTCGATTGTGCT
>JAADGO010000020.1 GCA_013152355.1 Chlorobiota bacterium | reverse complement strand
AGTACTATAAATTGGCAATTCACAACAAAAGAATCGAGAATAAAACTAAGGAGACTTTATCCGTCAATTAACGATTAACTTAACAATAGTATAAACTTAAAAACAGGAAAAGTTTCAGTAATGCCTCATTTTATACCTGACTTCAACCCCGCATTTCTGTAGTGTTCTGATATTGATGTGTTTACAGCAATTTTTATGTATGCAATATGCCCATATCCGACTTTTGATCTCATAATTGGATGTTAAACAGATTATATAAATATATGTTTGCCTCTGCCTGTTAAGTAGTCTCTGCAAGAAAACTGTCGAATTTTACGAAATGAATTATTTGGGATGAGATTTTTACTTTTTGGAGATGAAGTGATAGTGATGCCTGAGCATCAGTGAATTGAGAAAAATAAAAATATCGCCAAAAGAAACATTTCTGATTTTGCAGAGTTTTCTTGCAGAGACTAAGTAAGCCATTCCAAGAGTAAACTTACTAAATATTTTCATATTCCTAAGCTTTATAATCCAAAAACATTTTTCACCTCTTCCACATAATCCAGCTTTTCCCATGTGAAAAGTTCAACCTCTTTCTCGATCTTACCCGAATAAGGTGATTCAAATGATTTTTTAATTGTTTGAGGAGTCCGCCCCATGTGTCCGTATGCCGCCGTTTCCAGGTAAATTGGGTTACGCAATTTTAAGCGTTCTTCAATAGCTGCCGGGCGGAGGTCGAAAATCCCCCTTATTTTTTCTGCAATCTCCCCATCTGTAATGCTGACCTTTTTCCTCCCATAAGTATTCACATACACACCAACCGGACGGGCTACTCCGATAGCGTATGCCAGTTGTACCAATATTTCATCGGTAACTCCTGCGGCTACCAGGTTTTTGGCAATATGGCGGGCAGCATAAGCTGCCGAGCGGTCAACCTTCGATGGGTCTTTCCCTGAAAAGGCTCCTCCACCGTGCGCGCCCCGCCCACCGTATGTGTCGACAATTATTTTGCGCCCGGTTAAGCCGGTATCGCCATGTGGCCCGCCAATTACAAATTTCCCGGTTGGGTTGACATGGTAGATAATGTCGTCACTAAACAAAGTTTGTAGCCGCCCGGGTAATATTGCTTTCACCCTCGGGATTAAAATATTGACCACATCTTCTTTTATTTTTGCCAGCATGGGCTCATCCTCGTCAAACTCATCATGCTGTGTCGAAACCACAATAGTATGTATTTTTAACGGAGTGTTGTCATCGGCATATTCAATGGTTACCTGCGACTTTGAATCGGGGCGGAGGTATAGCATCTCTTTCTCTTCCCTGCGGATAGCAGCCAGTTCCATTAAGATAAGGTGTGAAAGTTCCAGCGGAAGCGGCATGTAATAATCGGTGTCTTTGCAGGCATAGCCAAACATCATACCCTGGTCGCCTGCGCCCTGCTCTTTTTTGTCAGCTTTGTCAACGCCACGGTTGATGTCGGGGCTTTGTTCATGAATAGCTGTCAGTACACCGCATGAATCACCATCAAAACGGTAAGCTGCTTTTGTGTAGCCAATTTTGTTAATTACTCTGCGGGCCACTTCCTGTACATCAACGTAGGTAGTTGATTTTACCTCTCCGGCAACAACAACCTGCCCTGTGGTAACCAATGTTTCAATGGCTACTTTCGAGTCGGGGTCGAATGCAATAAACTGGTCTAACAAAGCATCTGAAATCTGGTCGGATACTTTATCCGGATGCCCTTCTGAAACGGACTCACTTGTAAATAGATAACTCATAATCCCAAATAATTTACTACCAATATAAATGGTACGGTTTAAAATAAATTTGTGGGATGTGTGATTGAATGGATAGTAAAAAAAATCCGATTGTTTTAGCATTTTTTCTGTGGTTGCAATCAATCACAAATCTGTCCACTTATTGGGAGTAAATTTAGGAATCTTTATTTAGATTAAAAAGTTTATTTAGAATTAACTTAGAATGTGTCTAAATCGGGTATTGCAATGGGAGTTTTGCAATGAAAAAAGGCTGCCTTCTCAGGTAGCCTCTTCTAACTAAACTTAATCAATCTCAAAAATTAATCAACCCTCCAGTAATTCGCGTTATACATCCAGGGTTCAAGATTCATTTCCTGTTCATTTCCTGTTTCAAGATTGTCCGATACCCAAAAAGTATCATTGGTCATCCAATCTTCTAAAGAGAGTTCTCTCTCAGCTTCAGTATTCAGTACAGTTGTATTGGTAAAGGATGCCCAGCAATTTTCATTGACCATCCAATTTTCCACTTTCAGTGCTGTTTCCTGTTCGTTCTCAAGGCTTGAGGCAGTTCCCGCCTCTGCTCCTTTTGCATTTATGTTCCCTGCCACAAGCAGGGTAAATAATGTTGCAAATAAAATTTGACTAACTATGGTTTTCATTGTTTTCTAATTTTTATTGTTTCCTTTTCTGTTTTCAATTAAATAGACTCATTCAAGGCACAAAGGTTACACATAATCTTGTTAAAACGTACGAAGATTTTGTTAACGAAACATTAATGCCGGGAAAACCATGGTTATTGCCGGTAAACCATATAGTCGTCAGGGAAGGAATTGTCGATATTTACCGGTAAATCTTCAAATAGCCCCCAAACGGCAGACCCGCTGCCTGTCATGGATGCAAATACAGCTCCAATATCATACAGCTTTTCTTTGATTTTAGCTATTTCAGGGAATAATTGAAAAACAGATGTTTCAAAATTATTGGAAAGGTAATCCTTCCATTGCCTGGGCGGGGTTTTTTCAATCGTTTTTTTTAATGGAAACCCCGGAGGCTCGGGGACAATATCCCGGTAGGCGTCAGCAGTCCCGACTGAAAAAGGGGGCTTAATCAGTATAATTGAATAATTTGAAAGGCCTAAGCCAACTGGAGATAATATTTCCCCCTTGCCCGATGCAAGAGATGGTCTATTCCGGATAAAGAATGCACAATCAGCTCCTAATTTTACGGCATACTTTTCAAGTGTTGATACAGGGAGGTTTAATTTGAAGAGGCGATTCAGCATCTTGAGCATAAAGGCAGCATCCGATGAGCCGCCGCCAAGCCCTGCTCCAAAAGGGATTACTTTGTGCAGGTGAATTTTAACAGGCGGCAAATGGTATTCCTTTTTAAGTAACCGGTAGGCTTTTACCACCAGGTTGTCCTCCGGGGGGCTGTCCAGGTTTATTCCGGTAACCTGAAAAGAAAACTGGTTTGAACCGGCCACTTCCAATGCATCAGCAAGCTGTATTGGGTAAAATACCGTTTCCAGGTTGTGGAACCCATCGGCCCGTTTTTCAACAACGTTTAGCCCAATGTTTATCTTCGCATTCGGAAAAGTAATCATATTAAAAAAATAGTTTTTTAAGGCCGTATTCCATTAAAATCAGACTATCCCGATAAGGGTTGCAATGGTGGCAAACACTATTCTGCCCCTAGCAATTCTTTTTCTTCCGGCGAGCCGGATGTGCAAATCAAATGGCGGTCGCCCCAGGCATTGTCTACACGCCCCACCGGCATCCAGTATTTATTATCACGTATCCAGTCGAGCGGATAAGCTGCTTTTTGGCGGCTATAAGCATGGTGCCAATCATCGCTGCTCACCATCTCAGCAGTGTGTGGTGCATTTTTCAGCACATTATCTTCCATATCGGCCTTCCCTTCTTCAATTTCTTTAATTTCGAGGTATATTGAATCCATGGCATCAATAAACCTGTCTAATTCCTGCAGCGATTCGCTTTCGGTAGGTTCGACCATTAAAGTGCCGTGTACCGGGAACGACAGCGTTGGCGCATGGAATCCATAATCCATCAGGCGTTTGGCAATATCCGTCTCGGTAATTCCTGTCATAGCCTTCAGGTGGCGGCACTCCAGTATCATTTCGTGTGCGACCCTCCCGTTTTTGCCGGTATAAAGTATCCCGTAATTATCCTTTAGTGCTTCGGCAATATAGTTGGCATTCAGTATTGCCATTTTGGTTGCATCTGTTAAACCATCGGCACCCATCATTTTTATATACCCATAAGTAATAGTAAGTACGGAAGCACTTCCCCAGGGGGCTCCGGCAACAGCTTTAATACCAATATGCCCGTTGTTCATTACCGGGTGCGAAGGTAAAAAGTTGACCAGGTGTTCGGCAACGGCAATTGGGCCAACACCGGGGCCTCCGCCACCGTGGGGTATGGCAAATGTCTTGTGTAGGTTAAGGTGGCATACATCGGCTCCTATAATTCGTGGGTTTGTCAATCCTACCTGGGCATTCATATTTGCACCATCCATATAAACCTGTCCGCCATTTTCGTGAATAATACTGCACATCTCAATAATAGATGATTCGAAAACACCGTGGGTTGAAGGATAAGTTACCATAAATGCAGCCAGCGTATCTCTGTATTCTTTAGCTTTAACACGGAGCTCTTCCAGTCCTATATTCCCTTTCTCATCGCAGTTGACCACAACAACTTTCATCCCGGCCATTGCTGCGCTGGCAGGATTGGTTCCGTGTGCCGAAGAAGGAATAATGACCACATTACGCTGGCCTTCGCCCCTGCTTTTGTGGTATTCGCGGATTACCATCAATCCTGTGTGCTCGCCCGAGGCCCCTGAGTTTGGCATTAAACTTACATCGGCCATGCCGGTAATCTCAGCCAGGTCGCGCCGCAACTCTTCCATCATGATATGATAACCCCTTGCCTGGTTTTTTGGCACAAATGGATGGATACCATTAAATTCGATCCAGCTTAAGGGCAGCATCTCGGTAGCTGCATTGAGTTTCATAGTACACGACCCCAACGAAATCATCGACTGGGTCAGAGAAATATCTTTATGTGCCAGTTTTTTTATGTACCGGAGCATTTCTGTTTCCGAACGGTAATTATTGAATACCTCCTGTGCCATATAACTGCTCGTCCTTCGATATTTCTCATTTACTTTCTTCCCTTCCGGGTATTCTGTGATTGTCGGATACGGCTTATTAGCTGCTTTTGCAAAAATCTCGATCATCCAGTTGATATCATCGAGGTTGGTAGTTTCATCAATGCTTAATCCAACATCTCCATTCTCAAAGAACCGTAAGTTCATTTCCAGTTCATGCGAAATCCACTCAATATCTTCGCGCTTCACATATTTAGGGAGGGCAAACCTGAGGGTGTCAAAATAGTTGGTATTTAATTGTCGGTAATCAAGTTTTGATATCTCAAGGTCGAGGAGTGATGCAATATTGAATATCCTGTCGGCAATTATTTTAATTCCTTCGGGGCCGTGATAAACGCCATAAAACCCGGACATGATTGCCAGCAGTGCCTGTGCAGTGCATATATTCGAAGTTGCTTTTTCGCGTTTTATATGTTGTTCGCGGGTTTGCAGTGCCATTCGTAATGCCCTGTTTCCATAAATATCTTTGGAAACTCCGATAATCCGCCCCGGCATATTCCTTTTATAGGCTTTTTTTGCTGCAAAAAAAGCGGCATGTGGCCCTCCGTATCCCATTGGGACACCAAAACGCTGGCTGTTGCCAAAAACTATATCGGCACCCCATTCGCCAGGAGGGGTTAAAATGGCCAACGACAGGAGGTCGGCCGCTACAGCTACCTTGACCTCTTTTTCATGTGCTTCATGTACCAATCCTGTATAATCTGTTATTTCGCCGTCCGAATTGGGGTATTGTACAATCACTCCAAAAACATTGTCGTCAAGGACAAATTCAGGAAGAGGCAAAATCCTTAAATCAATATTCAGTGGCATTGCCCTGGATTTTAATACATCGAGGGTTTGCGGCCATACCTTTTCATCTACCAAAATAACATTCACGCCGCTTTTCACCATCTTCCGTGAACGAAGGTTATACATCATTGCCATAGCCTCGGCAGCAGCCGTTGCTTCGTCAAGCAACGATGCATTGGCAATTTCCATCCCTGACAGTTCGCAAACCATTGTCTGGAAATTAAGCAATGCCTCCAGCCTTCCCTGTGAGATTTCTGCCTGGTACGGGGTGTATGAGGTATACCACACCGGATTCTCCAAAACATTCCGGAGGATTACGGCAGGGGTAATGGTATCGTAATACCCCATTCCGATATAGGTATTAAAAACAATATTTTTTGATGCTAACTCGTGGATACGCCTGTAATATTGCCTCTCCGTTAAACCTTCAGCTAGGTTCAGAGGTTTTTTTAACCTGATCCTTTCGGGGACTGTTTGCTCAATTAACTCGTCTAAAGAGGAAACGCCAATCTTATCAAGCATTATTTTCAGGTCGTTTCCGCGTGGCCCGATATGGCGGGCAACAAATTTATCGTTTGACATCTTTTAGTTTATTACAATGTTCAAGGTAATTATATGCTATCTATTTATTTCAAAGAATATTTTTCTGCAATATGATAAAATTATATAAGAAAAGGGTTTTGTTTTTTCTCAAAGCCGATGGATGTTTCCGGCCCATGCCCGCAATAAACGGCCGTATCTTCCGGCAAAGTAAGCAGTTTTGATTTTATCCCGTTGATTAAGGTGTCGTAATCACCTCCGGGCAGGTCGGTACGGCCAATGCTCCCGTAGAAAAGGACATCGCCTGCAAATAACATTTTACATGTTTTCTCATAGAAAACAATATGCCCGGGGGAATGCCCCGGCAGATGGATGATACTTAATGAGGTATTCCCGAATTCTATTGATTCCCCTTCATTCAAAAATTTGTCAATCGGAGAAACGGCATTCATTTCTATATTAAACAACTTCCCCTGGTCTGTTGCTTTTTCAACCCAGAATGCATCATCGGGGTGTGCTTCAAATTTCAACGAATATTTTTCACGGATGTACTCAACCCCCATAATATGGTCGAAATGGCAATGTGTATTTATCAGCCGGGCCGGTTTTAACCGGTTCTTCTCAATGAAATAATCCACTTCATCCTTTTCTTCTCCATAATAAAACCCGGCATCAATAATTGCGCATTCTTTTGTTTCATCGTATAAAACAAAAGTGTTCTCCTGTACCGGGTTCACCACAAATTTCTTAACTTTTAGCATAATCAATTATTTACAACCCCTTTAAGTAATGGGACAAATACAAAGCTGCCATATTTTTCTGTTTTGAATTCATCATCACTTAAACGTGTGATTACGAACATTTCCTGTCGGTCGTCCCTTCCAACCGGGATAACCATCTTCCCGTTAATTTTCAATTGCTTTTTAAGTTCATGAGGTACCGAAGGGGCTCCTGCCGTAACTATTATTTTGTCAAAAGGGCCATAGGTTGGCAGCCCTTTATAGCCATCGCCTAAAAAGAACTTGGGATGATAGCCTATTGTGGGCAGCAGGGCTTGTGTTTTTACGAAAAGCTCTTTTTGCCGCTCTATAGTATATACTTTTGCCCCCATTTCAAGTAATACCGCAGCCTGATAACCTGACCCTGTGCCAATTTCAAGCACTTTGTCATTTTTTTTAACCTCGAGGAGCTGTGTTTGGAACGCAACAGTATAGGGCTGTGAGATAGTCTGCCCTGCCCCGATAGGGAAAGCCTGGTCTTTGTAAGCAAATTGGATGAAGGTACTCTCCATAAACAGATGCCTGGGAACCCTGCCTATGGCTTCCAGTACTTTAGCATCTTTAATGCCTTTTATTCTTAACGCTTCTACCAACCGTTTTCTTAACCCCTGATGCCGCAAACTGTCATTCATTGTATAACTGTTACTTCCGATATGCAAAAATAACTCAATTTACCATTTTCATTACCTAAAAAATACTTTCAATATTAACAATTAACGTTAATAAGTTCCAGTATTAACAAATATAATACAGTGTAAAAAATTTTACCTTTGTTTTATGCTGAATATAGGGATTATAGGAAAATTTGAGTTGTTGGAGAAACAAATTAAAGAGCTTGTCGATTATGCCGATATAAGGATATTGGGGAAATCTTCGGTGGGAACCAAAACCCAGTCTTCCGAATACCATTATTCCATCCCTGAATATAACCGTATTGAGTTAATCGAACGGTCGGATGCTATTTTCCTGGATGATTCCTCACTCCTTCCTTTTGCCTTGCTGAAAGATGCTATAAAAAGGAATAAACATATTTTTTTCGCTGATTACCCTGGCTTCTCACATCAGGAATGTATGGAATTAATGAAGCTGACTGATGAAGCAGGCACTATTGTACAGGTAAAGAACCCTTTTTATTTTAACCCTGTTATTCAGTGGGTTAATGCGAATATCTCCTTCCCTTTTTATATTGAGGTAAATATTGTTAAAAACAGCAGGGAAGTAAACGAGGCGTTTTTCCCGGAGATTTTAATGATGGTTGTTAAATTCGCCAAAAGAGACCCAAAGAAAATAATCCCTACTTTTTTCAAAGGAACGGACAATCTTTTCAGCTTTCAGAACCTCAGGTTTGAATTTGATGATTCTTCGAGGGTTAATTTAAATTACACCTTGTCTGATACAGATGGGGATTTTTCATTAAAAGTTATCTCTAACAGCGATATATTCGAAGTAAATGTTTTAAAGGGTATCGTCAAAGCAAAGCGTATTCCGGTGAATCTGAAGAGTTTCAAGCCTCAGAAAGAATATGAATCATTTTTCCGGTCGATAAACAAAAAACTTGCTCCTTGTTGTGGGATAAATGATTACCTGACACTTCGGCAAACAATGGCAGAAATAGAAAAAAAGAAAAGCCACTAATTACAAAAAGTTTTATCTAAAAAAATTATTTTTGCGGCAATAAATAAAAACGGCCTGCGTTAATAGTAGGCAACAGATTATTGTTGTAACACTTGACCATTTTCTTAACCAGGGGGATTCGATGAATAAAAAACGCCAGGTTGCCAAATACATATTGTTTGATTTTTTTGCTGCATTAATTAGTTGGTCCATCTTTTATATTTACAGGAAAGAGGTAATTGAACCACAAAAGTTTGGCATGGATATCCCAATCGAGTTTACTACCCGTTACTTCCTTGGGTTGTTGATTATCCCTCTTTTTTGGCTTACTATTTATTATGTTACCGGTTTTTACAAAAATATTTACCACCGTTCGCGATTGATCGAATTGGGGCAAACCATACTAACAACTATTTCAGGGGTTGTTATTATTTTCTTTGTATTGTTGCTTGACGACACAATACATACATATAAAAATTATTACCAACTGTTTTTTACATTGCTGGGGCTGCATTTTGGGTTCACCTATTTGTTCAGGCTGATTCTGACCACTCGCACTATTCACCGGATACATAGCCGGAAGATTGGGTTTAACACACTTTTAATCGGCAGCAATGAAAAAGCAGTTAAGATCTTTACCGATATGGCAACACAAGTGAGGCCTGCCGGGAATTTTTTTATAGGGTACATTAGTGTCGACAATGATACAGAAACAGAATTGAGCAATTATATCCCCAAGCTGGGGAACATAAACCAACTGGAAGAAGTGATCGAAAATAATGATATAGAAGAGGTGATTATTGCCATTGAGACAGTTGAGCATGAGAAATTAAGTGATATCCTGACAGTTATTGAAAATCGGCAGATTACTATTTGGGGGATACCCGACCTTTACGACTTTTTATCGGGGACGGTACGAATAAATACTATTTTCAGCAGCCCGCTTATAAAAATTTCGAATGGGTTGATGCCGGGGTGGCAGGAAAATGTAAAACGGTTGCTGGACGTTATTTTGTCGTTGATTGCAATTGTCATTCTTTTACCGGTTCTTATTGTTTTAAGTATTATCATAAAGGCTACCTCGAAAGGGCCGGTTTTATATAAACAGGAGAGGATTGGAAAGTTCGGGAAATCATTTACGATTTATAAATTCAGGAGCATGGTTGACGGTGCTGAAGAAAACGGCCCTGAGTTATCAAGCCGCACCGACAGCCGTATTACAGCTATTGGCAAGTTTATGCGGAAAACCCATCTGGATGAGATCCCACAGTTTTACAATGTTATTGTGGGCGATATGTCATTGGTAGGCCCCAGGCCTGAACGGAAATATTATATTGACCAGATAATTAAAAAAGCACCTCATTATACACACCTGCATAAACTCAGGCCCGGGATAACCTCGTGGGGGCAAGTGAAATACGGCTACGCTTCAGATGTAGGGCAAATGCTGGAAAGGTTACCTTATGATATGATATACCTGAAAAACATCTCATTATATATCGATTTTAAGATATTGATTTATACACTAATGGCCTGTTTTAAAGGGAATGGGAAATAAATTTCAATTCAAATTTTTGCAGGGGGATGTACACTGGCCCTTGCGGCTTAAGAATACTTTCATAAAGGATTAACTCCGGGACTTCTACATCCTGCAAAACAACATCTTCTTTTTCGCCTGCCAATTCTATGAATGATAATTTGTTTTTCACAGTCCTTATCCTGCCTAAAGTGAGATGAGGATTAATGGGCTTTAATATCTCCTGTATTTTCAGATCTGTAAATGAAGTGTTTACAGACTGCCCAAGTGCTTTCAGCTCTTCTCCGCCAACAATCTTGACATAAATTACCCGGGGGCTCTTTTTTAGGCCAAAAATACCCAGCCCTTTCAACTGAAAAGTAATCGGGCCGAAGTTTTTACATACTTTTTCCAGCGAGGAACAAATTTCATCCAACATGCTCTCGGGCGTCTCACCAAGAAAATTTATGGTTAGGTGCAGGTTTTCGTAATCAACCCATTTAATATTTTCTCCTTCCAGCCTTTCCTTTAGTTTAGCAATAAACTGTACCAGCCTTATTTGGGGGGCTATTCTTATTGCAACAAACAATCGCTTCATAATTAGATGGCTCCCGATTCAATCATTTTTACAATCTCATCAATTAACCGGTCTTCACCGTATGGGTCAAACTCCGATTTGAGGTCGTTCCCAAAGAAGCGGGCGATCGATTGCCAGAAGAATGCGGTAAACCCTCCCCTGAAATCTTTTATCAGCCCGTATGAGGTACTTCCGGTTTCACGGTCAATAAGCTTAATTAGTATCCTCCCTTCGGATATGGTTAACCTTTTCAGCTCATCCTTATACTGGCCCAGTAGTTCCTTTTCAATTTTTTTCATCAGTGCCCTCTTCTCCCTTTGTGTCTTCAATTGCGAATATTCCGGTCCGTATTTTTTTAATAACATGCTGGCTGTATGGGCATAAGGGTAGGTCTTTTTCACCTTATACACATACTTCCAGAACTCGCGTTCACGTCTTTTATTTTTGAAATTTTTGCGTGGGAAAACCCAAATCTCTTTCAACTGGCGTTCAATAATAGTATCGTTCCCCGAAATTATACCCATCCCGAAATGGGTAGAATCCGGCTCTTGCCCGCTGGCAGTTACAACGGTAAGAAACAAGGCTATATTTATTAAAAAACGTTTCAAATGTTTCTAAAAAAAGATGCGTAAAAATAAAACGAATAATCCACTCTGCAATTATCCATGAAAGAAGTTTATATCTTTGTTTTTAGTAAAGATACTTAAACTATGGCATCAAAAGTAAGAACATGTATCAACTCGGAAATCGGGAAGCTTGAAGCAGTATTGATACATACGCCCGGGTCGGAGGTTGAAAATATGACTCCCGACAATGCTGAAAGGTCATTGTATAGCGACATTCTGAACCTGCAAATTGCATTGAAAGAGTTCAGGCAACTGAAAGGGGTACTTAATGTTGTAAGTTCAACATTTGAAGTAAAAACCCTGCTTCAGGAAATACTTGAGGATAATAATGTAAAAACCGGGTTGGTAAAAGATGTATGCAGCCTGGAAGGTATCACTGATGCCCAAAGCCATTTATTGTCGTCTGAGGCTGATTTGCTGGCAAGGCAGCTTATCGAGGGAGTTGCCCTGGAGAAGAATACCCTTACCAGGTACCTGAGTAATGAACGCTTCTTACTGAAGCCATTACACAACCTCTTTTTTACCCGCGATGCAGCCATGGGCATGAATGAAGATGTTCTAATTGGCAAAATGGCTAGTGGTGTACGCAAACGGGAATCATTAATAATGAAAGCTATTTTTAAGTACCACCCGCTTTTTGAGGCATCGGTAATTGACCCGATGCACCCTGGTGGGGGAAGGCTGCCTGATGAATCTGTTTATATTGAAGGAGGCGATTTCCTGGTGGTTAAAGAGGATGTATTTATTGTAGGCACCGGCACCCGTACAAGTACCCAGGGGATTGATTTTATCATTGAAAACCTTCAAAACAGGAAAAACGGGGTATACCACGTAATTGTCCAGGAGCTGCCTTCATCCCCCGAATCATTTATCCACCTCGACATGGTATTTACCATACTGGATGTTGACACTTGTATGGTATACAAACCCATTATTCTTGAATCGAACAAACACCATACTATCAAAATCACCATTGAGGGAGGCAGGGTAACTCGTATTGCCGAGTATACAAATATCCTTGAAGCATTGAAAACCCTGGGGATCAGACTTAAGTCGGTCTCTTGTGGAGGAGATGTGGATTCGTGGATACAGGAGAGGGAGCAGTGGCATAGCGGAGCTAACTTTCTTGCATTCGAACCGGGGAAAGTTATTGGTTATGCGAGGAACAGCAATACCGTGGAAGAGTTGTACAAGAATGGGTTTGAGGTAATAGCATCCGATGAGATTATAAAAGGGAAGGTAAACCCATCAGATTTCAACAAGTGTGTAATTACCATCGAAGGCTCTGAACTGGCGCGTGGTGGCGGCGGAGCCCGGTGTATGACTATGCCTGTTAGAAGGGCTGAGGTAAGGTGGTAAATATAATACCAGGGGGTAATCATGCGCAAGATAAAAAACAACGAACTAAACAGGTTAACCATAGGGGAATACCAGTCAACAAAAAAATTACCTATTGTTGTTGTGCTTGACAATATCCGGAGTTGCAACAATATTGGCTCTGTTTTCAGGACTTCGGATGCACTGCTCATTGAAAAAATAGTTTTGTGCGGGATCACTGCAACTCCTCCGAATAAGGAGATACATAAAACAGCGTTGGATGCCGAGAAATCGGTAAAATGGGAATATGTAAAAAACACAGAAGATGCAATCAACACATTAAAAGCCGGAGGATATACTGTTTATGCTATAGAACAGGTTGAGGGCAGTATCCCCCTGCCTGATTTTGTGCCGGGAATAAATAAAAAACTGGCAGTGGTTTTTGGGAATGAGGTGAAAGGAGTACAACAACCGGTTGTAAATATTTGCCACGGCAGTATCGAGATCCCCCAATACGGGACCAAACATTCATTTAATGTTTCGGTTTGTGCAGGTATTGTTTTGTGGGACATTTTTAATAAAATGTATAGGATTTAAACAATCTCTAAATAAATGCAAAAATTATAGGAATGAAACATTTTAAGCCTACCACCCGGATGAGCGATATTATCCACACGAATTACCTGCTGCTTCCGGTAATCAACCGGTTTGGGGTCAGGCTGGGTTTTGGCGATAAAACGGTTGAAGAGGTTTGCCGGGAAAAAAAACTCAATGCCGGTTTCTTCCTGGCTATATTGAATGCCTACCATGACCCGGATTATTTCCCTGAAAAGGAATTACAGGGGTTTTCTACCCATCTGATCATTGATTATTTGAAAAAAACCCATGACTATTACCGGGAATATGTCATCCCGAAAGTTGAAAGCGACCTGGAGAACCTTATGGGTGATTGCCAGGGCAATTGCAGGAATCTGAGATTGATTCGTAGCTTTTACGATAAGTACAAAGTAGAGCTACTCAACCACCTTAATGAAGAAGATACACGGGTTTTCCCTTATATGACTGATTTGCAGCGTGTATACGATAAAGAAATACCAATGGCCGATAAGGTGCGTAATTTTTCTATCAGGAATTTTGAGGAGGAACATACTGACATTGACAATAAACTGTTCGACCTGAAAAATATTATTATAAAATACCTGGAGCCTCAGTATGTTGATAATATGTGCAATGCTTTTTTATATGCGATCTTCCAGTTAGAGCAAGACCTGATTGACCATGCCCGTATAGAAGATAAGATACTGGTGCCGAAGATTATGTTAATTGAGAAGGCAGTAAAAAGCTGATTCTTTATGAAAAGAAAGATTATTATCATGCTTGATTCTGATATCCTTTCCAGGGGATTATCTTCTATTATAGGGAATTTACCTGAGACGGAAATAATTTGCGTTGCTCCACCTGAAGAGTTGGAGCAATACGCAGGAATTACCCGCTCGGTTATTGCCCTGGTTATACGCCCTGAACAACTTGCCAGATATACATCCTTCGTACACAGGTTGGGGCAAACAAATACAGTACAGGTTATAACTTTTGGATTGCCTGGGGCTGACAGGACGAAAGGCCAGAGTATAACCCTCGATATGGACGGGGAATCCATACGCCAATTAATCTTAAAAGTACTCAATGTTGATAAAAATGAGATAGAACCACCTCCGTCAATGCAACTCTCGGAGCGGGAAACAGAAGTATTGAGGCTGGTAGCACGGGGGTATGCCAATAAGGAAATTGCAGCCCGGCTATTTATCAGTGTACACACCGTTATCTCTCACCGGAAAAATATTACCGAAAAGTTGGGTATCAAATCAATCTCCGGGCTGACAGTGTATGCTATCCTGAACAAACTTATTGATACTTCGGGGCAAAACCCCGAAACACTGATTTAGTGATAAAAGCTGTCGGGATTTTGTTAACCCACAATAGATTGCAAAATTGGATGTTAGGATTGTTTTAAATTTGTTTTTCCCTTATCTTACACAAAAAAACGGTACCCATGCCAGAAGAATTCCTCCAATACATCTGGGAAAATCGGTTGTTCCCCCAGTCCGGTCTGCAAACTACTGATGGTGAAAAGATCGAGATTGTTGATGTTGGCAGGCGGAATATTGATTCCGGGCCTGACTTTTTCAACGCTAAAATTAGAATTGGCAAAACCCTGTGGGCAGGGAATGTCGAAATCCACAAAACTGCCTCTGACTGGGGAAAGCACAAGCACCAGGATGACAAAGCTTACGACAATGTTATCCTCCATGTTGTCGAAAAATACGATACTCCGGTATTGCGTTCAAACGCTGAAATAATCCCGGCATTTGAAATACGTTATGCTGAAAAGTTGAATGAGAATTACCAAAAACTATTGTCGGCAAGAACCTGGATTGCCTGCCAGCAGCAGTTTTATAAGGTAGATTTATTGACCTTTAAGATTGCTTACCACCGGTTAATGATTGAAAGGCTGGAGGGTAAAACGCAGGAAATTATGCAATGCCTGGAGGAGAACCATCATAACTGGAACGAAACCTTTTACCAGTTTTTAGCCAAATTTTTCGGATTTAAGGTAAATGCTGCCCCTTTTCAATTATTGGCAAAATCCCTGCCTCTTTCAATTTTATCAAAGCATAAAAACAACCTCTTTCAGATTGAAGCATTTTTGTTTGGGAATGCAGGTTTGCTAAACGAACAGTTGCCCGGCGATGATTACTACACCAGCCTCAGGAATGAGTATTTGCACCTTTTCAACAAATACGGATTAAAAGCAATCGAAAGCCATCTGTGGAGATTTATGCGCTTGCGCCCGGTCAACTTCCCAACGGTCAGGATTGCCCAGTTTGCTGCATTAATAAATAGTTCGGAATTATTATTCTCAAAGATTATTGAGATAGAAAGCATTGCAGGGCTTAAAACCCTTTTCGATGTAACAGCTTCAACATATTGGGACACACATTACCGCTTTAACAAGTTGTCAAAGAAAAGAATTAAAAGGATAGGTGAATCATCGGTTAATTCCATCATTATCAATACAGTTGTGCCGTTTCTTTTTGTTTTTGGGGAGGTGCAGGGTAAACATTACTTAAAAGACCGGGCACTCGGATTCCTGGAGGAGCTCCCTCCCGAGAAAAATTCGATCATAAAAAAATGGGGGTTGTTGGGAATAGCTGTCCGGTCGGCGTATGATACACAGGCCCTGCTTCAACTAAAAAATGTATATTGCGAAACAAAAAAATGCTTAAATTGCCAGATAGGGAATAAATTTATTAAAGTCACGGAATAATATTTCATGAACCAGCAGATAAATAGGTTTCAGAAAGCTTCGAGCAAAACTATTAAAGTTGGAATAGGCTTACTGGTATTTATAGTTTTTAGCGGAACATACGGGTATCATATAATTGAGGGTTATTCAATGCTTGATAGCCTTTACATGACTGTTATTACCATGTCGACAGTTGGATTCCGCGAAATTGGCGAGACCCCCTTAACCCCGGCAGGGAAGGTTTTTACTATGGCTCTTATATTCACCAGCCTGGGGAGCTTAGCGTATGTGGGGTCGAATATGGCCCGTTTTGTGTTTGATGGTGAACTTATTAATTACATTAAAACATACAGAGTGGACAAGAAGATAGCAAAATTGAAAGACCACGTAATAATTGTTGGTTATGGCAGGAATGGAGAGCAGGCAGCCATTGAACTTGCCGGGCATGGTATCGACTTTGTGGTTGTCGACAAGCGGGACAATGTTATTTCACGTATCCGTGAGAACCCCGAATTCCTTTATATAAAAGGCGATGCAACTCATGAGGAATTGTTGGAGCAGGCCGGGGTGCATAAGGCAAAAGCTTTGATTGCAACGACCCCAAACGATGCAGATAATGTTTTTGTGGTACTTACAGCCAGAAGTATGAACCCCAACCTGACCATCATTAGCCGTGCTTCGGAAATAGAATCGCACATGAAATTAAAGCGCGCGGGGGCGTCTAATGTAGTTATGCCTGAACGTATAGGGGGGCAACGAATGGCAAAACTGGTTATTCAGCCCAATGTGGTTGAGTTCCTGGAGCATATCCTGATGCAAACAAGTAAAGACGTTAGTATTGAAGAAGTTTCGTGTGATAACATGGCTCAACGGTTTGTTGGGAAATCAATAGCGGAGCTAAAAGTCCAGGATGTATCGGGCACCAATATTGTTGGGATCAAGGTCAGTGACGCCAGGTATGTTTTTAACCCCGACCCGGGCATGATAATTTCACGGAACGATAAACTCTTCGTAATTGGCAGCCCTCCCCAGATTAAGAAGTTAAGAGAGTCATTAGAAGAATGAGAGAGGTAAGCCCACTTTTAAAGGTGGGTAGCGGCTATACCTCATTGTCCTAATTCTATTGTGCAGGGGATTTACTGACCGCATGGAAAAGTTGTGGAGGAACGAATTTTTTCAAAACAGTCAGACTATTTTTCTTTTTACCGGATCCCATTTGACCCTTCTTTTTTCGATGTATGATTTATGTGCCATTAATACAGTAACCCCTTCTTCAAAGGCTAAATCAATGTTAGCGCCAGGTGTCCCACCGTTACGGATACAATCAACCCAGTCCTTGATATGCAGGTGGGTAACATCGGTACGTTTTCCATTTATAAACGTATCGGTCAGGCCTCTTGAGGCATAATATTTCTCGGTAGCTGAAGAGACTGCATCAATCCCCCCCGATAAAGGGTTATATGAGAACATAGGGTACGATGGGTCGATAATTCCCTTCGCTATTTTGTCTTTGTAGCGGGTTGAGTTGATATCGGCAGTTACCGACAATGACCCTCCAAGCTCCATAGAAGCATCGTGGCCCATGAAAACACGGCCACGCTGGCGGCTGTTAGCTAAGTTGGCACTGTATACCAGCGTTAGTTCCCTTTCCGGGTACTCGAAAACCGACTGCAAAACATCAGGTATCTCACGGTTGTCTTTCCAATAATATATACCCCCCGATGAAACAACTGATTCAGGGATTCCTATATGTAAAAGCTGGTTAACCGCGTCAAACTCGTGTGTGAATAACTGCCCCAGTAAGCCTGTACTGTAATCAAACCATTTTGTCCAGTTGTAGTAACGGTCGATGCTAAAAGGGACATAAGGCCTTGAACCCAGCCATTGAGCCCAGTCAATTGATTTTTTGTCTCCCGGCTTGGGGTTACCCTGCTTGTCAAGATGCCTGATCCATGCCCCATGGGCAGTATTCCGGTTGGTTGTGGCTTCTATCAATGTTATTTTTCCGAGAATATCCTTTTTAATAATCTTCCGTGCATGTTTAAAAACAATATTTTTTGCAATCTGATGCCCCAACTGGAATACTATTTTACTATTTTTCACAGTATCATAAGCAGCATATAATTCCTCCTCTGTACGGGTAAAACTTTTTTCGCAGTACACATGCTTCCCGGCATGTACAGCATCAATAGTCATTTGTGCATGGTGGTGCTCGGGGGTAGCTATCACAACAGCGTCAATATCTTTACTTTCCAGCATTTCGTGGTAATGCCTGAACCGCTTAACCTCCAGGGTAGTATCAGGGCCTCCTCCCGGGTAAAGGCCTCCCCGCACCGTTTCTAACCCCTTTTGTGCATGTAGGTCGAACACATCGCAAATGCCTGTTACTGCAATATTTAAATTCTCCTGTGCAAGCCAGTTATCCAATGTCCCCCTTTTCCTACTGAATTCTATATCCTTAGGGTGCATAAAACCCATGCCTCTGGACAAAGCGTTCGCCCTGCTTCCAAAACCAACAATTCCTACTCTGAGTAAACTGCCTTTTTTGCCGGCTGTATTTTTTATTATGCCAGGGCGTTTTATATCATCAAGCCCCAACTCATTTAAAACATTTTGTTTCTTCTGATGGTCGTATGATTGCTTCTCTAAGAGCCCGTAAGCAAATACCCCCAGGACAGGGATTCCTGCCAGGGATTTCAATACTCCTCTGCGTGTTAACACCTGTTTTTTTTCGGAATGGCTACTTGCTTCATTCCCCTGTACCGGTTTATTTTTTTTCCCTGCCATTTTTTTTCTCCTCCTTTTTCATTGAAGTTGTTTAAAGTCAAATTGAAAACCTGCGAGTAACATCTTGATTCCATTGGACTTCAGCTAATTTCCCTTCCATAGCTTTGGCTATGCAAGAAAAACCGAGCTTTGCCACTGAGAATCAATCTGTCACTCTCGAAAATCCACTTTAACTTTAAACAACTTCATTGCACTAAAAATTCGTGATACAAACATATCTAACCCAAAACCCCGGCTAGTTGGGAAAACTGCTATTACCAGCAAAGCCACCGACTCAATCAATGTTTTGCTAACAACCAGGTAATTCCCCTCGGTTGGGATTGAGTATTCCAAACCTATCAGGGGCGGGTTGCTCAGGTAATATATAAAAAGGAGCAATGCCCCCGAAATTGCGGCAGTACGGGTAAACAACCCTAAAATCAACCCAACCCCAATTGCTATCAACCCCCATGTATTCAGTAAATCGATTGCATTTAGTACGCCCTGGTTTGAGAGAACCCACCGTGAGAAGCCTTCAAGTATCCATTTTGACTCTTTTAAAAACTCTGCTGATGACCAACCCGGACTTAATAATTTCGAAATCCCTTCGAACAATATATGCCATCCTATTAAAAGCCGTAGTATTATTAATGCAACCGATTGTATTGTTGTATTTGTATTATTTGTTTTCATGTATCTCTTGTTTATACCTATCCTGTTTTTTACCAAATCACAAATTAAATTGTTTGAATTTTGAGATAAGAAAATCTGCAAACCTCATAAAGCCTAAGTCTGTATAATGCGAACCATCAACAGTTGCTTCTCCATCGGAGCCCAATCCCCCCTGGTTGTTTATATAATATATGTTGGTAAAACCTTTCTGAAGCATTTTTTCAAACTCTATCCTGAGGGCTTTGTTTTTACCATAGGAATTATTTCTGGCTACTTCGTCTAAGATTGCTTTTTCCGGAATCATCCTTTCCACAAAAACAACAGGAGTAGTTGGCCGTTTGCTTCGGATAATTTCAAGTAGGGGAATAGCATTCTGGTGTATCTCTGCCGAATCCATATTAGGGACACAATCAATCACATAAAACAAGGCATCGATACCTGCTATAACCTCGGCAATTGGTTTTTCCATCTTGCCGTTTCCGCTAAAACCCAGGTTAATGCACTCAACATTCAGTTTGCGCGAGATAATACTGGTATGTACCATTCCCGGACGGGAGGCACACCCTCCCTGAGTAATACTTGTCCCATAAAAAATAATAGGTTTCCCCTTTCTCCTTTGGGGCTTAACAATCTGGCTCAATGAGTCAATGCCTACCTCAAGGCTTACCACGCCATCGTATAAAGGCAGGAATAGTTTATATTCCCGCATTTTACCAGGCATATTGTTTATTAGAAGTACATCGCTGATTTTCCCCTGCGGCCTTGCAGTATTCACGTACCTCCAATTACCTCCATCCTTCAGGTACAGGTCAATGCCCTTAATCCCGGTTTCGGCCATGTGGTTCATCGTAAGGTTTTCCAATACTTCCCATCTTACTTTAATTATGTTTGAGTTCGACAAAAACCTGGCTGTTATCCCTGCCGAAGACTTGGACAAATTCCATACAGGCTTACGCACTTTTCCTTTGTACGATTTTGGCAACCTGTCGTATGGGCTTTCTTTATCTGCTTCAGGGATACCCGTCCCTTCTATTACAAAATAATCGTTGTTATAATACCTGACAATCTGATTGTCTTTTGAATTATCAATCATTTTGGCTTGGGCAAAAAGAGGGGTAATAGCAAAAACACAGGAAAAGGTAAATATTAACCGTAACATAGTTTATTCTAGTTTAAATTATTCTTTGTTATCCAATTATCAACCATTTTATGGAACAACTCTTCTACCTGTATCATCCACGACAGGTCTTCGCGCTGGCTTGCAAAATGGTAATACCGGTCGGGGACATAGTTTACAGGGTAAGAAATAAACCGTGTTTTCCCGTAAGTAGTTTTTAGTTGCTGCCAGGCTTCATTAAACCCGTTTACGGCTTGTTTTACCTTTTCTGCACCTTCCAGTTGCAGCCCTTTATCAGCAGTATCGCATTGCTTTAAGGCAAGGAGCAAATGAGGGGCAGTCACCTGGAAATTATTAATTACTGAGAATAACTCCCAATGGTAGCGGTTTCTTTTTGATGTTTTATACAGCGAGTCGAGTACGTACGAAGTATATTTGTATTCTTTGAGTATTGATTCTGCCTCGGTTAAACGCTCCCCGTATTTTTTACTCCAGCTACCCGGTTCGCCCAAATCGGGCAATTCAATAAGGAGTCCGGTAAAATCGGCCCTTATCGGAGCTGCTTTATCTCTTGGGGGCATCCAATGAGCAAGTCCGGGCAGGTTAAACAAAGCGTTTTCTACATCCATACGGCTGCCTTGCCTGTTAAACACCCCTCCCCAAAAAACGGCAGCTTTTCTTAGCATACCGTAAATATCTGCATAATTTGAAACAGTAGTGCCATATTCCCGTTGCAAATAGGCTTCATCGTATTCATCAAGGGTGCGGCCATTGGGCGACCAACTATATTCGGCAGAAGCGATAAGCCCGCGCCAGTGCGTTTCCATGTGTGCAGAGCGGTCGTCCCAGGCAGAGCAAAGCATACCGCCAATCCCTTTCTCGGCTGCTAATTGTATAAAACTTTGAATTGCCGGTATTCCGTGGGAGGCCATATCCCCACCTCTGTCGTCAAAAGGGAACAGGGCTGCAGGGCCACAAACAGCAGCAGTTGAAATCATTGATTGCAAGCCATGTTTCTGATACCAATCGAGGGCAAAGATATTCCCCGGCTGGCGGGCTTTGGAGTAATTCCACCGCATATAAACACAGTTTTTGGGGAAATCGGAAATTACCTCTTCCAATTTCGGGCTGCCCAATTCCCATATTTTTTTTGCCTCGTCAAAGCCAATACTACTTTTAGAGGTACTTTTGTACAGCCCTGCCTCTTTCAGGGGCATATCATCCCAAAAAATAGGAGTCCGCCCATTGGCATTGGCAAAGTCGCAAACCCTTTTCAGCCAATATAAATTCAACCCCAGCTTCCCCTCTTCGCTGCCTGTTGGGTTACAACGTTCGCACAGTCCAATATTGCCAACCTCATCGCCGCCTATATGCAGGTATTTTGCTCCGGGCGTTGCTTCTATAGCATCGCGGTAAAGGTCAAATAAAACTTCGTATGTGCCTTCGTCTTTAGGGCAAAATGCCCAGCGGTTATCCTTCAGTTCACGCAGGTGCTCGTAATGTTTGTGTTTCAGGATGAACGTTGCATGCCCCAGCCCCTGTACCAGTGGCGATATTTCGATATGCCTTTCACGTGCGTAATTTGTAAGGGCTGCCATTTCATCGATACTGATTGCCTGGGGAGCCCCTACCAGTGGCTGCCGCCGGTAACGCAATTTATCTTCGAACTCAAATATCACTGCATTGATTTTATAACGCGCAAGCCTATCGATGCTCTCATAATAATAATTCATCTGGTCGAGGTGGTGTTTTACATCGAAATGCACGGCACGGTACCCCAAAGCCGGGAAATCGGTTATTTTACAGGCAGGTATTGGTTTATTAAAGTCACGGGCATCTTCCAGGAGTTGCTCCAATGTCTGGCAGCCATAGAATATCCCTTGCTGCCCGCGGGCAACTATTCCTGCTTGCCCGTTTGAGATGGTTAAAACATACCCTTCGGGGGAAGCAGGCACCAATGCCGAACTGTCGAGCCTTAGTGTAAGCACCCCTCCGCCTATGCCGGCGGCCTCAACCAGTTGGGAAAGCAAATGCCCCATCACCGGGCGTTTTACCCCATCTGAAATTCTCAGGTTTGCCAGGCTGCTAAGCCCTGTGCCATCTAACAATTCTAAGTCCTGTGGTTGCGGGACTATTAAAAATGGTGCAGGTAGCTTACCGGAAGGCTGCCCTTGCAATGGGTGCATGAATAAGTTTATGCAAAAAATAAGGATTAGTATTTTTTTTATCTGATTCATTTTGTTGCCCTTCTGTTTTTGTACTTATTGAAGTTGTTTAAAGTTAAACTGTAAATATTGAAATATTCCATAAGAACATATTCATCCTGAACAATAGGTTGTGCCTGGGCATTACCTTTAAAAAGTTTGATCAGGCAATAATTATTGCCTGATCAAATCTCAAGAAATCACTAAAAACCATTTCGCCTTTATCGCTGAATATAACTTTAAACAGTCTCAAAATTCGAAATAGTCCTTTCAAAAAACCTATTATTTATCCCACCAAATTCTGGTCTGCCAAGTATCAGGCCCTTGCCTTGCTATTACTTCATTGTAATTTTTAGTGTTAACAGAAGGTTCGTCTAATGGGTACTGGAACCTCCTGGGGATTTTATCATCATAAGAGCCATATTTGTATTGTATCTGTTCTAATACAGGAAAGCCTGTCCTTCTCCAGTTGGCCCATGCCTCTGCAGGATTAGTAAAATTAACGGCCCAATATTGCTCGCCAATCATTTCTAACCCCTTCTCCTGATTATATGGATGTGCTTCCAGGTATTCTTGTACTTCTGCATCGGAAACTTCGAATGATGGGTCAAAGATGGCGTACTGTTTCAATGCGGAAGTTACCCCGGCATTGTAATGAGCAGCAGCATCGTCCGAGATCCAGCCTAGCTGAGATGCTTCTGCAAGCAAAAACTCAACCTCAGCATGACTCATGTATATCGATGGTGATGTGCGTGACACCAATAATACATTGATTGTTGAATAGGTGAGGTCAAGGTCAACATCTTGTGTTTCAGGCAACCCTTCATACTGCTTGATAGTTATTTCGTCATAACCATTGGGCATTCCCTTTTGATTGGCAGGGTCTGCATCAAAGGGGCCTTCTTTAGGGCCAATCCCCATGGTATAGATCATCAAGCGGGGGTCGTTATTGTTTTTCAACCAATCAATAAATGTCCTCGACATTTTTGACCCTACAACCTCAGGATCCGTATTTAAGAATGACAATGGATTCCAGTTTATGTCTGACGGCCCATTTGCATGCAATAAAACCGTATTATCATCATTACTTTCCATCAATCCACCGGAAATTGCTTTTGCCACCCATTGTTTAGCACCATTAGGAGACACTTTTGACATCCTCATCCCCAACCTTAACATCAGCGAATTAGCAAACTTATTCCATTTAGCCATATCCCCTTTGTAGAAAATGTCCTGTTCAGGTTTTGTTAAAGAAGCCCCGGATTTAATTATTGAAACCGATTCTTCCAATTCTTTTAACATATCCTGGTAGATTCCTTCCTGCGGGTCGAACTTAGGCTGGAGTATCCCTTCTGAGAATCCTTTTGCTGCTTCAGAATAAGGAATATCGCCGTAAAAGTCGGTAAGCCTGTGCATCACAAGTACCTTCATAATACGTGCAACCGCATACAACCCTTTCTGAGCGGGGTCTTCTTTAGTATGCTCTATTATCTCATTAACATTAAGAACGGCATTCTGATAGCTGTCTTCATAGAAACCGGCTAAATCTTCCGGCCTTGAGTTCAGGTATTTATCACCAAAATCCAACACGCCATGAGTAGCAGCCATGTATTGCATATATCCGGGCAAATACCACCAGGTTTTTTCAAATGAATAGCCGGAATTATTATTTAGCAATTGAACCTGGGTAAGCAAAAGGTTCATATCAATCTCGTTAACCGCATTCGGATTAATATTTAGATCAGTCAACTCATCTGTATTACAGGATGAGATTACAAATATTGTAGAAAGAAAAAATATTGTTATTTTATTTAAATATCTCATAATCAACATGTATTTAGAATTTTACCTTTAAATTGAAACCTAAACTTCTCACAGGTGGGACGGCTGCAATTTCAAATCCCTGGTCGTTCGAACTATTAATAGCCGATTCAGGGTCAACATTTTCAATATCACTATAAATTAACAGCAGGTTACGTCCGACAAGCGAAAAGTTTACAGAAGAAAAAGGCGTTTTTTGCAAAAACTTTTTTGGTAAGGTGTAGCCAAAAACTAATTCCCGTAATTTAATAAAATCACTATTGTAAATTATATTCTCAGTAATAAACGTGGAATAACGCCAGTAATAATCGACTAATTTCTCAGGGGCAACTGTAAATGTTTGAGCTTCCCCAGCTTCGTTGACACCATGAAGAGTGAGGCCTTCCTCCCTGGGTTGCTGGATAGTTTTTTTATGAAGCCCTGCAGTTAACAACCTGGCATTCGACTCAGAATAGATACTCCCACCTGCTCTAAAGTCTAACAGAAAACTAAGATTAAAATTCTTATACCGGAAATTATTGTTGAACCCACCGGAAATCGGGGCTACGCCTTTCCCTAATAAAACAATTTCATTGTCTCTTACAGGCATCCCATTATCACTATATACTTTCTGCCCGTTTATTACTTTTTGCCTGTATCCTGCAATAGAGCTGAATGACTGCCCGATACGATTTTCAATCCAGGCCCTTTTCGACCTTGCCCTGGCTGTTGTCAAAACATCAATTCCTTCAGTCAACTTCAGGACTTTGTTTGTATTATTTGCAAAGTTCAGGCTTACATCCCACCTAAAATCACCTGTTATAGGAGTACCTGTTATTAATATTTCAATACCACGATTTAACATCTCACCTACATTCACTTTAGCCGTACTAAAGCCGGTAGCTTTAGAAACCATAGCATCCAGTATATCATTTGTTGTCTTTTTATTGTAATAGGTAAAATCTATGCCGAACCTATTGTTAAACAGCCTGATGTCGAACCCTGTTTCATACTCTGTAACTAAATATGGCTTAAGTTTTGGGTTTGGAATGTTATTACGCGAAGCAATAAACCCCCGGCCTACACCTAAATGCCCGTCTCCAACCAGGCTATAAGTTAAACTTGTGCCATAAGGGGTATTGGCACCACCACCAACCTGGGCATAAGACCCCCTGACCTTAACAAAACTAAGCCATTCGGGCATTTCAAAAGCGTCAGATAAAACGGCACTTAACCCTACACTCGGATAAAATACACTATTATTCCCCTTGGCCAGGGTTGAGAACCAGTCATTCCTTCCGGTGAAAGTCAAGAATAAGATACTTTTATATGATAACCCGGCAGAACCAAACAAAGAATTGATCCCTATTTCACTCTGGTTAAAAACAGGTATCTGGGTTTCAAGGTTATTCAAAGAGTGGAAAAACGGTATTATAAAGTTCTCTCCCCGTGTCCCCAGTACTTCAAATGACTTCCTCATCCAGTTGCCGCCAAATATGGCATTTATTCCAAAATTGCCAAATGTTTTATCTCCTCCAATTATATATTCAGCATTGGTTTCCCTTTGCCTTATTTCAAGTTCACTCATAAACCCTAATGGGTCGGCCGACCCACCATAAGGGGTTACGTCCCTCCTTCTTGAAGCAAACCAGTCGGTACCAATCCGCCCCTGCATGTATAGCCAGTTTGTAAGGTTATAGCGCAATACCCCGGAAGCAATAATCCTATCCCGCTGGTCTTTTGTTTCTACCTGATAAGCAGTCCAGTATGGGTTCTGCACATAAGCATTTGATGAATATTTCAACTCTGTCCCATCAGCATTGGCTCCCAGCTTGTCGGTTGGACCTTTAAGGTCTTCCAGGTTTATTGATACCGGCATATAACCCAGGGTCCAGTTAACATTATTTACAGGGGAGCCTACCCTTGGCCTGTTTTTCACAACCTCGTTGCTGTATTGAATTTTTGCAGAAACAGAGAATTTATCACCAATCTTACTATTAGCATTTATTGCAAGAGTTTTACGGCTCATCCCACTATTAGGGATAGTTGCTTTATTCTCCATGTCGGAAGCAGATATCCTAAAGTTCTTCATTGCATCCCCTCCTGAAAAGGCTAAACTATTTGAGAAGGTATGGCCAACCTGAAGGAACTGGTCTATTTTACTTCCTGTATAGACATAAGGCCTTTTTACACCATCAAATTGCATTACCGGAGTTCCATCCAGCCTTCCCCCCCAGTTTACAACACCACCACGCAAAGCTTCAGCCTGGGTCAACGGTTTAAGATTTTTCTTCCCGTGCCCGTATTCTGTTTGTACATCAAAATAATCCTGTACCTGGTCAAAAACGATATTAGAATTGAACTCAATGCCAAGCCCTTTTTCTTCAGCTCCCTGTTTTGTTGTTATTAAAATAACACCATTAGAAGCCCTTGAGCCATATAGTGCGGCAGCATTACTTCCTTTAAGCACAGTTAAAGACTCAATATCATCGGGGTTGATACTTGAAAGCCCGTCTCCCCAGTCTCTGCCTCCGGTTGTCCTTGGTGCCCCAAGGTTTGAATTATCAATCGGGATTCCGTCAACAACATAAAGCGGCTGGTTTTCTCCGGTCAACGATGTATTACCACGGATAATTACGCGGGAAGACCCGGCAACACCCGTTGCTGCATTCGTTACATTAACCCCTGCAACTTTACCTGTTAATGCATTCCCCAGGTTGACTTCCCTTGATTCGGTAAATTCATCTCCCCCCAGTTGTGTAGTTGAATATGCCAGTGATTTGGCATCTTTCTTAATACCCAATGCTGTAACAACCACCTCTCCAATGTCTGCAAGGTCTTCCTGAAGGACAATATCAATTTTGGTTTGCCCTTTCAACTTTACCTCTTTTTGCAAATAACCAATAAACCTGACTACCAATACGGTGTTGCCGTCAGGAACGTCAAGGCTAAAACTCCCGTTTGCATCGGAAGTAGTACCTTTGGTAGTGCCTTTTATCACAATGGTAGCCCCTGGTAACGGAACCCCATCTTTATTCAGTATCTTCCCGCTAACCTGCTGCTCCTGCTGTTCCTGCCAGGATTTTATTACCGAAGGGATCTCTTTCTTGCCTTCGGGCAGGATTACAATTTGGCGATTGTAGATTTTGTAAGTATTGCCAGTGCCTTCAAAAACCTTATCCAGGATAGCTTCAATATTGCTCTCTTTAGCGTTCAGGCTTACCTTACGGCCTACGTTTACATAATCTTCGTTGTAAAACAGGATAAACTCACTGTTTTCTTCGATCTGCTTAAAAACCTCCTTAACAGTTACATCACTCAATGAAAAGTTAAACTTAACCTGCTGAGAATACGTATTCGCAGTAACTGTTATTAGTCCGATAAAAAAGAATGCAATAAGTAATTTCATCTTCTTCAGTACGTTTCTTTTGCTTTCACTTAAAAAGCAAGATCCAATTAATTTTTTTTTCATAAATTTGAATAATTAAAATTAAGCGTTAATATTTATTGACGTTTATAATGCCCCAGGGAATGCTGCAACATTTCCTGGGTATTTTTTTTATTTTCTCATAGGCAAATAATTCAGTTTCCCGTAAACAAATACTTTATCATCTTCAATCTTATATGTGATTGGCACTGCATCTGAGATTACTTTGAGGACATCTTCCAATGATTCTTTAAGATCCAGTTTACCGCTTATCTTCTTGTTCAGTTCAACACTCCTCTCGGCAACAAACTTTATATTATAAAACCTTGAAAGCCTTCTGAATACATTAACAATGCTTTCCTGCCTGAATTCAAGTAACCCTTTTGTCCATGATGTATAATAATCTACATCTACATTAGAGGTAACATCAGTAGTATTGTTATTCCTGTTGTAAACTGCTCTTTGCCTGGGTTTCAACCTTATTTCTTTTCCTAAAAGGCTCAGTATATTATTTTCTTTAAGGCTAATCTCCCCCTCAACCAGTACTACTTCTATTTCATTATCGGAACTATTAGCCCTTATGTTAAACTCTGTGCCAAACACATTGATATTTATATCGTTGGTGCTAACCACAAATGGTTTTTGTTTATTCTTTGCTACCTTGAAAAAGGCTTCACCTTTTAAGTATACCCTCCTGTGCTTACCCTTAAATGTTGGCGGGAAAACAAGCTTCGACCCGGCATTTAGCCATACAACCGTACCATCGGGGAGTTGCAGGTTTGATTTTTTCCCAAATGGCATAATTATCTGGATTGGCTGTACTTCAGTACTATTCCTGTCGTAATGTTGTTTAACAATACTATCGTTATTAATTTTAACTCCCGCCCCATCCGGGTTAAAAAGCAGGCTTGACTCTTTCTCTGTCAGTACGACCTGCTCACCATCAGATAAAATTATCTTTGCAGCACCCAAATATGAGTCCGAATCAGAAATGTTAAGTTCGCTGAATTGCCGGTTGCCTAATTGTGAATAAAAATAGGGTATGGTAACACCGATTGACAATGCAATTATAAAGACGGCAGCATACCTAAGCATCCTTTTCAATACTGTATTGCGCTGCTTCTTGTGGTACAATGAATAAAAAAGGTTGATATTTTTCCAAACGGCATAAACCTCTCCTTCTGCAATGGGGGATTCCGATGTTTTCAGCAAATTAATAATCTTCCTTGCTGTTTCTATATCTTTCCTTTTATGTGGATTCTCTTTTATAAATTGTTGCCAGTCCTCAGGGTTCAGCCCATCTTTGACCCAACTTATAAATTTTTTGTCCTGGGTAAGTTCTTCAATAGAGTAATTATGTTCCTTTTTAGCTGCCATTCATAAAGCTTTTACATGATTAAGTACAGAGGGGTAGGATTTGTGGACAAAGAAAAAACATGTTAAAGAACATGTTTCCTGCGGAGGTGGATAAAAAAGAGTATCGAAGAATTGATTTGTTTATTAATTAACTCTTTTAGTGACCTTATTGCACGGAAAACCAGTTTTCTTGCCGAGTCGGTATTGATAAACATTAGTTCGCAAATCTGGCTGTATTCCATGCCACATTCATATTTTAAATAAATTATTTCGCGCTGCCTGCTGCTCAAATTATTTAGAGCATCGGCAAGGGCTTTTTCCTGTAACGATAATTTTTCTTTTTGCAGGATTTCTTCTTCCAATGAAAAGTGCGATTCGAATTTCAACCGTGATTCATCAACAAAGTCTACCTTCCGGCTGTTTTCCAGCTCCCGCAAGATGCTGTTCTTCAAGGCTCTGAAAAGATAAAACCTGATATTATCGGTAGAGCCTAACCTTTTGCCGGCTTTAATTAGTTTAAAAAAAACTTCCTGAATACAATCCTTTATAAATTCCGAATCGTTTTTAAATTTTATCCCGTAGTGGAACATTGAATGGAAATTCTGGAAATATATGTATGAAAGAGCTGATTTATCCCCATTCTTAAAATTCTCCCATATTTCTGAATCACCCTTCAAACTATTCCTTTCTATTATGAGATTGTTATACTTTGTTTTAAAATCTTCCCCGGAGCAATCTTAACCTATACTTTTGGTGTAGTGCCTGATACAAATCTAATTTTGTTTTTTCTAAAAACCAAATCTTACGTCTCCTCCTTTTTATACTTAGGGAGCAATGGGATTTGGATATTTTTTAATCGAAACAGGTTATGAGCAATCAATAATTTCAATAAAAATATGCTTGTTAATATTTGGATTAAATTCAAATAAGGTGTATTTTCGTTTAGAAATAATAAAAGACAAATAGGTCTTAATTTAAAGGTTAGTTGATTTTTGGTTTTTTTTCCCCGCAACAGAGGTTGCGGGGTTTTTATTGCCTTTTTGCACATTATCAGCCAGCAAACCTTCCCTACCTTCTCCTGATTGGATTAAGGAAATTAATCCTCTTTTTGGGTTGCTCTTTTTTTACCATTATTGATTCTTTTACAGGCTTCTGTGTAAAAGATTTTAGTAATCGCTTAGCCTCATTGTTTTTTTTGTCAAGTTTAATAGCTTTTTCCAGATACGTTTTAGCAGCAGCTTTATTATTTACTTTTAGCTCATATAAGGCTTTTATTACGTAAAGGTCGGCGTTAGCACTTACCTTCCTCATAAAATACAAATATTGCCTTGCCCGTTCCTGTTGCCCTTTGTCAATAGCGATCCGGCATGCCAGCTTTGCTGCTTCAAAACTACGCCTGTTTTTCTTTTGTACCTCAGCCAATATCTTCTCAGCCTCATTATTATTCTTCTGAAAATGGTAACACTCTGCTAACTTTAGAGTAGCCCGAATATCATTTTTCCTAAACGAGAGTACTTTTTTATAAATATTTTTTGCGGCCTTCTTGTATTGTTGGTAATTCATTAGAATATCCCCGGTTAGCATGAATGCCTCATAGTACTTTTTTTTATGACTTGTGGCCTTTTGTAATTCTTTAAGGGCATCATTGGGCTTCCCCAGGTTATAAAGGGCAAAAGCCCTTTGGTAATATGCATCGGCAAAATCTTTCTTTACTGCGATTACCTGATCTGAAGAGGCAAGTGCTTTTTTGAAATCTTTGTTAGAATTTAATGCAACAGTACGTGTAAACAAAGCACCTAAATACCGGGGATAGTAATTTAACGATTTGTTGGCATATTCCAGTGCCTTTTTGAAGTCTCTACGCATTAAATAAACTCTTGCCATCCCATTTAACACTTCTTCATTTTTATAGTCAAGTTTTAAGTAATTCTCAAAATGTTGTTGTGCTTCATCAACCTTACTTTTTTTTAGGGCCTGAAACCCTTTATAGTTTTCATCCGAAACCCGCTTTATTACGGCAGCTATCGGAACACTGTCAACATTTTCCGTATGGATCGTCCCTGCGGGGGGCCAAAGGTTATGTTTAAGCTGGAAGGGGGAAATATGTGTGTTGACAAAAATAGCATAATCCCAATCATGGGTATTCTTTTCATAATACCTGGAATAAATTGTTTTAACATTGGGGTTGTTTCTAAAAGCATATTCTGCTATTGCCCCATGGTTTGTTGCAACTGTAACCGTATCATCCCCAAGTTCTTCTTTAATGAACCAATCACAGGCAATCTTTAAGCTATGGTAATAATAGTCCATTTCATATTTCCCATACGCCCCATTTACACCACCTACAAGCTCATTGAAATAAACATATTCATAAGGGTGGTTCTTAATAATGTGTTTTAACGGGTGGATGAATAATAAAATCAAAACACCTAATGAAATATATCTAAGATATTTGTTCTTCCTGCTTAATAGAAATTCGAACCCCCCGGCTGCCAGTATGGCAATTGGGCTGTACGTGAAAAGCAGATGCCTCCAGCCTCCATACAGGTTAGAGCTCTTGTATATGGTATAAAAGACCGGGAATATGAAAGCAAAAACCAGGAAAGAATAAAACAAGTAATTATTTTTAGGCTCTTTTCGGAAAGGAAGTGACACAAAGAATGCACCTAATCCAACAAATACTACAATAGGTGTGGTTATCAAAATATATTTGATACCATAATACCACGGCAGGTTTTGTGAAAAGATTGTTTTGCCTTCAAATAACTGGCGTAAAGAAACAGAGAAGTTGGTATATGCTTTTAATGCCACCATTGGATTCTTCAATGGATTTTGTAACCCGTAGGGCCATAATATTAACCCCATAAAATATCCAATAATGCTGACTAATGCTAACAAAAGGAATATTTTTATTGCTTTAAGGAATGATGCCTTATTATAAAAATCCTTTTGCAATAAATAGAATAGCCCGGTAAACAGAAACAAGTATGGCACTAATAGCAAGCCCCCTATACGTATACTTATCGACCCTGCAATCCCAATAATTAATAATAAAAAAGTCCATGTTTTAGGTTTTGGTATTTGTTTTATAAGTTTTAGTATAAAATATATAGTGAACAAATATGTCATTGCAAATGGTATGTCTTTGGGATTATTCCAGGAATGCCCCAATACCCTGGGAGAAAGAAACATTAATAATAATGTAATCAGCCCTGCCCTCCAACCGAATAATAGGCTTGCTGTCAACCCGGAAAACAGAATTAGTAACCAGCCGGTTAGAGAGTTGAAAAAGTGCCGCAATAAATAAGAATCCTCAAACCCAAACCATCTTTCAACAAAATATACCAGATTGTCAAAAGATTGGCCGTAGTATTTTTGCATGGGTAACTCGGTATCAACCGCAGATAAATCTTTCCCGGCAGATTTGAAATAATTGAACACATATTCTGATTGTTCCAGGTTATAATGTTCGTCACCACTATTACCAGCATCTTTACTTTGAAAAAGCATCCAGAATAGGAGCCCTATTGAGATAAGAATAAAAATGTTCTTATTAGAAATAGGATGGAATATTTTCAATAATTTATTTCTCATTTAGCAGAAATCGGAGAATGATTGGGTTTATATTTCAAAAAAGCAATACAACGTCACTAAATTTACAGTTTATTTTGAAATCTGAATTTAATTGTTTGCCAAAAAGATTTTATAGAGAATTTTAATAATTTCCATTTTTTTATAGAGACTTCTCCTGTTTGCCTTATTTTAAAGCTTACATCGGTTTGATAAATATTAAACTTCTTTTTACAGGCAACTCCGGTAAT
>JAADGO010000134.1 GCA_013152355.1 Chlorobiota bacterium | reverse complement strand
CTGGATTTTGTTTTTTTAGAGTTTCCTCTAAATATATGATGCCTCCGGCATCGACAAAAAATTATGTTTGTAAGTTGTAAAGGATAATTTCTAAACAGCTTCTAAGAAGCGTTAATGCACAGTTTCTTCAATTGGCTCATCTTTAAAGAACAACATAAACAACAGTAACAGTGATACTGAGAAGATGGTTATTATACCCCAAATAATATCCCAGCTATATCCCGATTCATCGGAGAACAGATGAATTATCCCGCTGCTTATCAAATTCCCAACTAATAAGCCAAGCCCAAATGTTACAAGGAATATAAAACCCTGTGCCTGCGCCTTTAGTTCAACAGGTGCTTTTTTGTCGATATAAATCTGCCCGCCAACATAAAAAAAGCCAAAAATAAGGCCGTGTATCAGGATGCCAATATAGTACATCCAGCTTTGGTTAGTTATATCGCCGGTGTAGAAAGCCAGGTAACGAACAACAAGGGCCACCAACCCAAAAATCATTACTTTCCGTAACCCAAACTTTTTAATTGCCCCCGGCACCAGAAGTAAAAACCCCATTTCGGCAAGTACCCCCCAGTTCATTGTAACCGAAATATATTTGGTATTAATGTGAAGCAGGAACTCGGAAAAATAAGAAAAATACATGGCAAAGGGGATTAACGACAGGAAAGAAAAGATGATAAAAATAGCAAAATTCCGGTCCTTCATCAACTGAACAGTGCCTAGCCCGAAAGCATCAATTAATGAAACTTTTTGGCCTTTTGCAGGAGGAGGAGTATCTGGTAAAGCCAGGTTTGTAAATGCAGTAAACAAACTCACTCCGGCACCGCAATAAAATGGAATATTTGTCCCATCGAAATCAATATTAAGGAATTTAATAAAAATAATGCTGAATACCCCGGAAGCTACCCAGCCAATAGACCCAAACACCCTTACTTTAGGGAATTGCTCGGACGGGAGGTGTGCCATGGCAATAGAGCTGGTTAAGCTCCAGGAGGGCATGTAGCCCAGCATGGCAAACAGCAGGCAAACAAAAAGAACATCCGGATTATTTGTTGTGCCTGCCCAGAACAACATCCCGGCATTTAATACATTTAACATGGACAACACTTTCTGTCCGGCAAAAAAACGGTCGGCCAACATTCCAATAATGGGTGAAGCCAAACAACCAATGGCCATTGAACTTAAGATAAACGCCTTTTGTGTGCTCCCCACTTCCAGGTTTGTAAGATAAGCTGCCAAAGGCACCCACCAAACAGCATACATCATGTACTGGAGGAACATCATTAGTGAAAGTTTAAATCTGGTCATAAATTAATTTTAGTTGGTTTATAATTCTTCACTGAATATTCTGGTTTAAAATTAGTCCTCTCCACAGGAATGGGGAAATACTTAAAAAGCATGGAAAGTAAGGGTTCTCCCTAATACTCAAATGGTTGCATAAAAACCCCCAGTAAAAGTCATTTCTTCAGAATGAAAAATACGAAGAAAAAACTAACTGGCAAATTAAATGCCGTCAAGCCCAGGCTTATATTTCGGGTAAATGCATAAAAGTCCCTATAACGATGCTTCCAAGGTTATTTAATGCCTCTTAGCCCTTCTTCTTAATAAACCATTTTGTATAAAAAATTGAAATCGCTATTGAAATAATTGCCAGGAACAGAAATATTATAATCCGGTATTCAATATTTATATTTGACATATCCACAACCAGCAGGTTAATTGCCGAAGCAATCATAGTAGCAATTGCCAGCCACCTGTATTTAACATTCTTAAGTAAAAGGCTAAGGATAAAGAAAAGTATTGCCACAAAAATCCACGAAACGGTGACAAACGATTTGGGTATAGCATGATAAAAAGCTATAAGTGTCATCATAAAACCCGAAACCAGGTAGATATTCCGCAGGAACTCTGTTTTTATATTTAACCTTTCCTTTTTCCAGTTTATCACCCTTGCAGTGATAAAAGCGACAAGCATAAATGAAAAATTTGTACTGTTGTAACTTATCGGACTTTTGAGGTAAAATATCATCAATAAAACAAACAGGATTGTATTCATTACTACGATAAACCTTGAGCGAAACCATAATGCCATTGATACTACCAAAAAACTTTGAATCGAGAGGAGCATATATGCTTTTGGGAAAAGGAATAATCCGTAAATAGTAACACTTATAGCGATAAAACCATAAATGGCATAAATTGAAGCTGTTATTTTCAGAAACGAATGCGACTGAAGTATGACCGAGTAGATCAGGCAAAAAAGAGCAATTACACCAAATATTAAAACATAATTGTCGCTGAAATAAGAAAATACAGTTAACAACAGAATAAAGGTGAACCCAAGCCCGTTCCAAATAACAGATGTTATAAGTAAATCGTTTGAAGTATTTTCCTTTTTAGGCAAAATGGCTAACAGTGAATAAATGACTCCTGTTGCAATCAGGTATAAAAAACCAAATTCATGGGTTTTACGAAATACTAATTCATTGCCTATAACCGGGTTATTCAACAACCAATTTAAAAGGACTAAATAAACAAACGAAATAAAAGCAATAACAATTTTAATCCATCCAAACCGGTAGTACAGGAAGACTGATAATAATGCTGTAAAGGTAGAAATCCCAAGTAGGAAATGAGTTGAATCACTTATAATCCCCAATATTAACATCATAAGCAGAACAACTCCTGCCATCAGTTGTGATTTTTCCCTGTATGAAAGGTAAAACAATGCGCCCAATACGATAGTTACAATCAATAATTCAACATTCAAACTTCTTATAAGAGGGTCGGACTGGAAAAAGTGAAGGCGTAATGTCAGGAAATACAATAACAAATGCCCATTGTAATAGAATAGTTTTGATAAATATGAGTATGCTTCCCGTGTGAAATACGAACCTGCATATATTCCTGCAATAGCAGCATACCCCACAAATGCAGATAGCAGCGGAGTCCCTGATTTAAATAAATGTTGAACCAGGAAAACAATCCCGAAAAGTAAAACAATATTGCCAAGCCAAGCCATTCCGTACTCCCCAATGCCGGATTCAATAGAGCCTTTTGATTTAAACGGGAATTGAATATCAAAATCTGTTTCAGTTTGTTCCGGTTCAGTTTCCGGAATCTGAATACCCTGACTTTTTATTTTATTTATTGATTTTTCTACCTGGGTTAACCTTTTTTCTAACGACAGGAGTTGTTTGTTTAATTTCTTAAGTTTCAATTGACCAGGTTCCTCTTTTTGCATAATAGATATCCTTTTTATTATGTATCTTTTCCGTTTATCCAGCGTTAAAATTCCCCATTAACCCCGGGGGTGTGGCGCGTCAGATCCGCCTTGCCTGAGAAATCAGGGAACTTCTCAGGGAATTTACGAAAAAGCAGCAGCAAGGTTACTTATTCCGGTATTCATAAGCCCCAATATCATAGACTCCGCCTGCCGGCTGCGGACGGCTGATACCATCATAATCCCATTTTACAATATAACTGACATCCGATGTGCCGGCATTTATTGCCTGGCTGCTTTTCTGCAAGTGGAAGTTATGGTTTGAAGGGTCAACAAAGCGTGGGTCTGAGGTTACCGGGTTAATTAATGTGTAGTTTGTGCCCGAAGGCAACGCCTTGCCTCCGAAATATATATCATTCCGCGAATCTAATGTGCCGTCCTGATCCCACGTATACGGAATTAAAGGGTTTGTCAGATAGAATATATTATTTGCTGAAAAAACAGGACCTTTTATCATCCTCATGGCAGACATAGGCTTACCGTCAAACGTCCCATCCCTCAAACTGTGGCCATCCGGGCTGCCCACATTGTAGAATATATTGTTATATATGTATACGTATTTGGCGTTTGCCAGGATTGCCGAGGTACAAGATTCCGTACCGGCCTGTCCGACTCCGTCAAGGATATTATTGTAGAAAAAGATATTATTCATATTCCCCGATGCATCATTTTCCAAATAAAGCGCTGTTGCAGTGGGCATATTATGGAACAGGGAATTATGGATATAGATATGGTTAACGTCACTGTTGTTATTGTCATTGCGGAAATTTACCGCGCCGCTGCCGTAACCGGCATTCCCATCTTTCGTAGGGGAGTCGCTTCTGTAATTATCAAACTCGTTCCACCCGATATCAACATTATGGCTTTCTCTGTGAGTAGAGCGGATATATATAGCATGTTTATAATAATCGTAGCCTGTATCTCTAAATATTAAACCGTATAACTTCCAATCCCATCCCCCTCCGGTATCTACAATTCCCGACCACACATCTGTAGTATTGTGCCTGAAAATATCCCCAACCATCCTAAAGCCAGCTCCGATAACAGATACCGGGACACCCCGGTTTTCCCAGATCAGTTTATGAAGTCCTAAATAATCTGTTGTCCCATAATCGCAACAAATTTCCGTATGAACCCCATTCCCGGGGGAAGTCCGGCCAAGAACCGGCCACTCACCAGGATACCCCACAATCGCAAATGGATTAGATGCTGTTCCTTTCAACCCCCTGAAATACAGCATATACCCTTGTTCATCCTCACTATTGTATACCCCGGAACGGACATAAACTATATCGCCAGCATTTAACGATGTATTCTTCCGGGCATTAGCCTTGTAAAAATGCAGCCATGGGCCACCCTCCCCTGCCCGGGCGGAAGCATATTTACCATTATTACTGTCTTTCCCATCTTTGGCTATAAAATAAATATTACCCGCCCTAACAGTAAAATTCAAAGGATTAGAGGTAACGCCATTAACTGTAACAGTAATTGCCCCGGCACCATCTTTAGAATTGTTATTAAGCCAGAAAGTAATCCTCTCAAGCCCCCTGGCACTGTTTTTAGTTACTCCCCATTCTGCATAATCTGAATCATTGGTAAGTTGTGCCCCATTAACAGTAATGTAGTTGCCCCCTCTGGCTGAACCAAAGCCCTCACCCCAGACTGTTACCGCCACGCCTTTAGTTTGTGAGCCTTCCCACCCTGTTTTGGGGCCGGAGGTAAGGTCTGAGAAGAATAATACCGGTGTCCCTGCCGGCAATGTGGCACCTCCCCCACTACTGCCTCCCACGACAGTAACACCAGTCGCTGCCACTACATACGAAAATAAAAAAACCAGGCATAAGGCTATGGAATAATACGGCCTAACCTTGCCTGCCCTACTTATCATTTCCATCTTATATCCTCCTTATTTTGCAGTATAACGCCTCAACACTTGTTTTCAATTATATAGCTGATAATGCGGAGATCACGCCCCTTTTTCATTGTAAGTGGCAAACCTTTATTATGCACCGTATACTTTTGAGACTTCCCATTTTTCAATTTACTCCTTGTATTAACAGTGTTGTTTCTATTGCCAACAAGATAGTTAAAACCTGCATTAAGCCCCCCGATAATTTTCATTTTTTTTATAGCAATTACAAATACCGGCCTGGCACCTTGTGCCCTTCAATGTTTAGGATGCCCCAACCTCCTTGCAGCTTACTAATCAGCTTCACCAATCTGCCGATATAAGGCTTTCATCCTATGGAATAACGACTCTGCCGCTCCTGCAATACAGTATTCCACAGGGTGAACTCTCCGGATAATTTCAGTATCTTCAATGCCTGTTCTCATGCCGAACACATAGATATGCACATAGGTTATTGTCCAACAGGAGGTTAAAAAAAACAACTTTGCATTTCATCACAGAAATATTAAAACAATTCGCAACAATAAGTGAACAGGCCAAAACGGTATTGGCTGAGGTTGTTATAAAAAGAGAATACAAAAAGGCAACACAATGACATTGAACAAAAAACATACATAAAAGGAGGTAAAAAATATTATGGATTTAATCGTTTTATACATTTCAATAGGTATCTCGGCGATACTGGGCATATATGTTTTTTCCGGGATAAAAAAGACGTATGATAAAAAAGGGACGTATACTAACAAGCTTCTGTCTCTTTGGATGATCATGTGGGCATTCCACCACATACCATTGATGCTGGCATCATTCTATGGGGTATGGCCGGTACCAATCGACAAAACATTTTCACTGGCAGGAGGGTTGATTTTATTTGGAATTGGGGCAATTATACTGCCGATGGGGATGATTGAGTTTCGCTCATTGCGTAGAAGCTGCGGACAGGATATTTCAAAACTTATAACCACAGGCATATACAGGTGGAGCAGGAATCCACAGTTTGTCGGGTGGTTTTTAATGCTTTTGGGAATATCGCTTGCAGGGCGGTCAGGATTTGCATTTGCACTTACAGGAGTGTTCGCCATAGTGACTTATTTATATACTACCCTGCTGGCAGAGCCTTACCTTGAGAGTTTATACGGCGAAGAGTACCGTTTGTTTAAATTGAGGACTGCCAGATGGATTGGAATACCTAAAAAATGATTGACAACTGGAGAGCAGTCCAGGGTCAGATGGGAAGGTTGTGGAGGAATAATTTTTTCATGAATAACAGGTAAAGAAAATCTACATTATGTGAACTGCATAAAGATTGCCAAACCTAAAAATACGGCGAAAAGTACCTCTCCCAGGATTTTTTTCTTGTTGGCTACAAAAAAATTAGAGATAAGGTAAGAAACAGGTATTGAAATCAAAACCAGGGTTTCCAGTGAAGCAGAAGGGACGAAAAGGGTAGTGGCTATGGAAAAAATAAATATCAGGAAAAAAGCAATAAAATATTTCCTTGAACTGATCTTTTTCCTATCGTAAAATTTAATAAAATTCAAACTGGCAATAAGGATAAGTAAAGCCTGGTAGCCTAAAAACAGTTGTAAAGGTAAGTTCCCCCTTATGTGGGTATTTTTTGTTGTAATATTAAGGGTTATTACCTGAAGAAGTTGATCTGTTTCATCGAAGAATATAAAATAGGAAAATGCAAAAATCCAGGGTAAAATCACGCCCCAAAAAAACAACACCAGTTCGCGCCATGAAAATTCGCGGTTAATTATTGCCAATCCCAATATAAAAGCCGGGGAAATAAATATCAGGTTAAAGTAAAATAACGACCCTGCCCCGATCAAAATACCAGTGTCGAAAGCATTGGAGAAGATATTCTTTTTCTCGAAAGCATCAAAAACACGGTTTAAGGCAAACATGACAAAAAGTGCTGCAAATAGTACCGGATGTAATGTGTGTAACACAGAAAAGCCGCCAACAAGGACTATAAAATAGCTGGATGGTAAAAGTGAACGGACACGTATAAAAGCAAACTGGCTATTTAAGTTCTGAATTAAGAATCCTATCAAGATAACAATAATCAAAGAAATAAGTACCTGCAGGAATGGAGAATTATGTGTCAGGTTGAATAGGGGCTTAAACAAAACCTGTTGATCCTCGCCCGGGTAAAAAGAGTATGCCCCGGGCGAGAGAAGGCTCTTCGACCAAAGGATTACCGCAATTACCGGGAATAGGATTAGATTATAAGCCTGATTTGTTTTTAAAATACGTAAAAGCATGGTTAAAGGTCAAAGCCCAGGTCTTTTCTGTAATATTTTTTTTCAAAGTGAATCAATTCAGCATTCTTATAAGAGGTAGCCAAAGCTTCTTCTTTATTTTTTCCGTATGAGCTGACTGCAATTACCCTGCCGCCGTTAGATAAAACCATATCCCCCTCTTCTTTTGTCCCGGCATGGAATATTATACTGCCGGTTATGCCATCAATTCCGGTTATTACCTTCCCTTTTTCATAACTCCCCGGATAGCCTCCCGATACGAGCATTACTGTAACCGCAGCCCGGTCATCGATTTCAATGGTTTTTTCATTAAGCACACCTTCTGCAGCACCTTCCAGTAAATCTACGAAATCCGATTTAATACGTAACATAACAGCCTCTGTTTCAGGGTCGCCCATGCGTACGTTGTATTCTATAACATAGGGATTGCCGCCACAATTGATAAGACCGAAAAATATGAATCCATTGTATTCCAGTTTATCGCTTTGTATCCCTTCAATGGTAGGTTTTATAATTTGGTTTTCCACTTTCTGCATAAATACTTCATCAGCAAAAGGAACAGGAGAGATGGCTCCCATGCCTCCGGTGTTTAGCCCTGTGTCGCCTTCGCCAATGCGCTTATAATCTTTGGCCTCAGGGAGTATTTTATAACTTTTCCCATCGGTAACCACAAAAACTGAAACTTCAATGCCTGAAAGGAATTCTTCGAGAACCACTTTCCTGCTGGCTTCTCCGAACTGCCCTTCCAGCATTTCTTTCAACGAATTTTCAGCTTCGCGCAGGGATTCGATTATAAGCACTCCTTTCCCCGCAGCTAATCCATCAGCTTTTAAAACATAAGGGGCTTTCATGGTTTTTAAATATGAGACTCCTTCTGTTAACGTATCGGGAGTTACTGTCATGTACTTTGCTGTAGGAATCTGGTGCCGCAGCATAAAGTCTTTTGCAAAGTCTTTACTCCCTTCCAGTAATGCCCCCGACTTTTTAGGGCCTACCACTTTTACATGCTGTAATTCTTTGTCTAATGCAAAAAAATCATGGATGCCTTTTACCAAAGGTATCTCAGGGCCAACCAGCATCAGGTCGATGTTGTTTGCAAGAACGGCATTTTTAAGGGCGGTAAATTCATTAACCCCGATGGGCAGGTTGGCCCCCAGTTTTGCTGTCCCTGCATTTCCGGGCGCAAAGAATAACTT